>JANXRS010000090.1 GCA_025356745.1 Arcicella sp. | reverse complement strand
TCCGATTATACTCCAGAACCAGAAATCTTCAAGCAAAGAATTAGAGATTTTTTTGCCAATATTGGACATTACAAAGAAAAACTGGATTCTTTGATAAATACAAATTTCCAAAAACTCAATCCCCTAACGGGTAGATTGCAACCCTCTATGCGTTGAGTATAAATAGTTATGTACCCTAAGAATTATCATTTTGTGATTTTTCAATAAAATTGTTGTTCCTCAATTTGTTGCATTAAAATTAATTTTACCAACTAATAAACCAAAACAATTCTTCATGAAAGTATTTTCAATCACCAACAATAAAGGAGGGACAGGAAAAACAACCACAACATTAAATTTGGGTGCTGCTCTGTCTCAAAAAGGTTTTAAAGTATTATTGATAGATCTGGATGCCCAATGCAATCTAAGCATTGCAGCAGGTTATAAAAATAATTTACATCATATTGGTGAGTTGTTGGTAGGGGAATCTACTTTTGAAGAAACCATTATAAAAGGTAATGACCTAGATTTATTACCCTCAAGTCGTCTCTTACTTGGTTTTGAGTATAGACTAAATGTGGAACCAGATTCTGGTTATTTTTTAAAGGAACAATTAGAAGGCAAGGGATATGACTACGTTTTAATTGATTGTCCACCAAGTTTAGGTACGTTTACAATTAATGCCTTGGTTGCCAGTAATTATTTCATAGTACCAATCCAAGGTGAAAATTTTGCTTATGTGGGATTAGATGAAATTTTACAACTATGTGCCAAAATAAAGAAGAGGATGAATCCCAACATAAAACTTGGCGGTATCTTGATGAATAAATATGATATGCGTACAAAATTTAGCCAAATGGTTTACGCTAAACTTCTTGAAAATACAGATATTACCCTTTATAAGACAAGTATTAGACAAGATGTTGCTTTGATGGAATGTACAGCTTTTTCTAAAAATATTTTTGAATACGCAGAAAATTCAAGAGGTGCAACCGATTTTAAAGCCCTTTGTGAAGAGGTATTATCGCAAAATTGACAATTAATTAAACTATTTATATTCCAAAATTTCACCCTTACTTTCCTAAAATGGCTAAGAAAAGTTTTAGTAACGACTTATTAAGAGACCTTCATAATGAGACTCTTACCATGGATTTAATCCCAAATTTCAATGAACCAGTTGAATTATCTGCCCTTAATTCAGCGGAGCAAGATCAACTTAATCTATGTGAAACCATTATTGAAAAGGGCTATAATACTTATATTGAGGTTGGAAATGCACTTTTTGAAATTAGAAACAACAAACTATATCGTGAAAAACATTCAACTTTTGAAGAATATTGTAAACATAAATGGCAAATTAAACGTCAAAGAGCTTACGAATTGATGGATGCTGCAAGTATAGTAAATACTTTGTCGGAAATTTCCGACAAAAAAAGTGATGAATTTAAAATCTTTCCAACTATAAATATACGAGAATCACACGCTGTGGCATTAGGGAAAATCCCAGAGGATATGAGAAATTTTGTTTGGCAAAAAGTAGTTGATGACCAAAAAGAGAATGGAAAAACAATTACTGCAAAAACGATACAGTTCATTTATACACAAGAAAAAAATGGCGTAGATAACAGTAAAGACCAAAGTAATAATAACTCAAAAGAGAAAGATGAAAACAAAATTTATGCAAAAATTGTGCGTGGAAAAATAAAGAATGCTTGTGATTCAGATATTACAATTACAATTTCAGGGAAATTCATTGTAGAAAACAATTTAGTTCCGATATGGCGGAAATTAAGAGGTTTTTCTGAGGACTTAAAAATTGATGATTCTTTTGAAGATATTGTATCAATTCATCAAGCATCGGTATTAGGTTTATTCCCAAATTCATAAACTTTAAATCTCCACTTGGGGTAAAATTAAAAGAAAGTACAAAATCGTTGCGAGTCTCTCAGAACTTTTATCTTCAATAATTGGTCACACCTCCCTAAATGGGAGTGCATCAAAAAGTGTGGGGCAATCAGATTTATGTTTTTAAAGAATCATTTAAGGATAGCCAATTGAACTCAATAATTTTTTAATTAAGTAAGGAGTAAATAATAAGTTGGTCAATC
>JANXRS010000077.1 GCA_025356745.1 Arcicella sp. | reverse complement strand
ATGGATTATTTACGATAACCAAAAGGAAATCAAACGAAAAACAGCTCATCATTTAGCTAAGGAGGCTATTTTGAATTTAACAGTATGTCAAAGAACGACTAAAACTTTTATGTCGGATTAATCAATCTAAAACTTAAAGACGGACAGCATCTTTCAAAAGATAAAATCAGAGAATTTGAAGGTTGTCAACATCTTGAATTATTACGTGATAAAAACGCTCATAATGTGATGCTGACTTATAGTTATTGGCTTTCGGAACACCATCTAAATACTTACCGTAATTCTGCATTATTCAAAATCACTTGGGCGGCTACAAAGGTTTTGTTTTCAGATAAACCTGTGGCTTTTTCTTCGGAGAGAATGGAGGTTGTTTGATGGGTTAAACCTCAAACAAAGACCGCAATTCAACCGCCTCCGCAGGCTTCATTCTACCTGCTAAAACTAATCTTAATTGACGGCGACGTAAGGCTCCGTCAAACAATTCTTTCTCCTCCTCCGTTTCTGTAATCGTTTGTGGCACATCAATCGGGCGACCAGTTTGGTCAACAGCTACGAACGTAAAAAAGGCTTTATTGGTACTCACTCGTTCTTGTGCTGGAATATTTTCAGCCCAAACGTCAATTACTACTTCCATCGAAGAACTAAATGCTCGTGTTACTTTGGCTTGCAACGTTACAACACTACCCAAAGGAATGGGTTCTTTGAAAGAAACATTATCAACCGAGGCAGTTACTACAATGCGATTAGAGTGTTTTTGAGCACAAATTGCTCCCACCACATCCATCAATCGCATGAGATTTCCACCCATGAGGTTACCTAAAGTATTCGTATCGTTTGGGAAAATCATTTCTGTCATTGTGGTTAATGACTCAGAAGGGGTTTTGGTTTTTGACATTTTTTTAGATTTTAGGGATTAGGGGTTAGAACATCGGCATAATTACTGACACCTGTATTACATTTCTTTTACCTCACTAATTTCATCAAGATTTACGGTTTTAAAATATTCATAGGCTTTTAGAATGATTGCCAAAGCTACTACTGATTCACAAACCGCTACCACAATTACGAACAAAGCAAACATTTGTCCTTGTAAATTTGGGTCGTTTTTACTGAATGCTACCAAGTTGAGATTGACGGCGTTGAGCATTAGTTCTATACCCATCAATACAACAATTACGTTGCGTTTAGTAACAACAACCGCTAAACCAATGCTAAAAAGCAAAGCACTCGTTATCAGATAATATGATAGAAAACTGTTATCCATTTTACATTTTTTTACTCAAATAAGCTGCACCGATTAGTGTTGCCATTAATAATATTCCCGATGCTTCAAAAGGCAAAACAAAATTGGTCATTAATTGAATTCCGATGGTTTTAGTGGTGGCTACGGGCTCAATAGTTTCAAACAACACCGTTTGAATATCCATAAATCTTGCTCTGGCGAAAGTATAAAAAAGCCCTGAGAACACAGCTCCTGCTACTAAAAAGCCCAAAATACGATTAGTACTTTCGGTGAAAATATCGTTTTTAGTATTCTGTTTATTTCCTGCTTGATTGGTGAGCATTACACCAAAAATTAATAATATCAGAATTCCACCTACATAGACAAGTATCTGGGTAATTGCTAAGAAATCTGCTCCTGCCAGTACATACAAAGCGGCAATGCCTAAGAAAGTTAGCAACAAACTAAAAGCAGCATAAAGAACATTTTTTGACCACAAAACTACGGTTGCCGAGAGGATTGTTAGGACAGTGAAGGCTATGAAAATGTATTGAATCAAGGGCTGATAATTAATAGTTGATGTTGAATAATTAATAGTGTGAAGTGTGCTAAAATCAAAAAGATATTTTAAAAACTATTCTTTACCATCAGTATCAGGTCTTTTGAATTTTGGTTTGAAAACGGGTTTTGGCTTTGGAATTTCTTCAACCTTCTCCTCTCCTACTTCCTCAACAACCTCTTGACTTTCCACAGGTTTTTTAAAACTTGGTTTGAAAACTGGTTTAGGCTTTGGAATTTCTGAAATTACTTCCTCTACATTTTTTTCTTCTATCTTTTTAACTTCTTGATTTTCAACTACTTTTTTAAAACTTGGCTTAAAAACTGGTTTTGGTTTTAGTACTTCTTCAACTTCAACCTCTTCTATTTTAGTTATAATTTCTTGATTTTGAACAGGTTTCTTAAAAACTGGTTTAAAAGCAGGTTTTGGTTTAGCCACTTCACTAACTATTTCTGACTGTTCACTGCTTACTGTCAACCGCTTACTGTCTGCTGCCAACTTCTTTATAACCTCTTTTTCCACCACAAATTGCTCATATAATTCACGCTTTTCTTGAGATTGGGCGGGGGTAAGATTACCAAATTCAAAATTATGCGTTGTTATATCAAAAGTTGAAAAATCGTATTCAGAAGTCATCGTCAAGCATTCCGTTGGGCAAACTGTTGTGCAAAGTCCACAGAACATACATTTTGCCATGTCAATATCAAACTTGGCGGCAAAAAGCCGTATTGCTGAACCATCGGAAGCATATCCTGCAATACCCGTGGCTTTAATAGGTTCTATTTCAATACAATCAACTGGGCAAACTTTCGCACATTTATCACAGACAATACAATCATCCATTTCATTATGCAATTGATAACGACCATTATCGGGCAAAGGCAAATGCTGATGCGGATATTGTAGTGTTACAATGCCCGTTTGTTGTTTGAAATAATCTGGATTATCAACAAAAATTGGTTTACGACTTTGACGTGCGTCTTTAAAATGTCTCCACGTTAGCGAAAGCCCTTTCAAAGAAGTTTTGATTCCTTCCTTTATATTTCCGAAATATGTATTGTTTGCTCCTTTCAATGAGTATTGATTATTAATGCTACAAAGTTACGTTCACATTTTTAACAAAAGAATCTTTGGTTAAAGTTTCTGAAATAGAAAAAAAACAAAACCCTCACCAGTAAAACTGATGAGGGTTTTTATATTCATTTTGTAACTTGTCCTGTATCGTTTTTCAACATGGAGCAAAGCATCAAAATCTTATAATCCTTTCGCTTTCTTAACGATTTCGTCAGCTAAACTTTGCGGAACGAATTCGTAGTGAGAGAAAGTTAAGTTTGCCGTTGCACGTCCAGAAGACATTGTACGTAAATCAGTAATATAACCGAACAATTCTGATAAAGGAATATCCGCTTTTAATACTTGTGCACCTTGTTTAGTATCCATACCTTTCATCATACCTCTACGACGGTTCATATCACCTGTGATTGGTCCCGTATATTCGTCAGGCGTAATAACTTCAACTGCCATGATTGGCTCCATCAATTTTGCACCTGCTGCTTTCGCCGCTTCTTTGTAACCCAATTTCGCTGCCATCTCGAATGATAACGCATCTGAATCGACATCGTGGAAAGAACCGTGGAAAATTCTTACTCTCATTGAATCCATTGGATAACCTGCCAATGCACCATTTTTCATAGCACCATCGAATCCTTTTTGGATTGATGGAATAAATTCTTTTGGAATAACTCCACCCACAATATTATTAACGAATTCTAAACCTTCTAAACCATCTGTACGAGGTCCCATTTCGAATACGATATCGGCAAATTTACCTTTACCACCCGATTGTTTCTTGTAAACTTCACGGTGTTCAGTCGTTTTCGTTAACGATTCTTTGTAAGCTACTTGTGGCGCTCCTTGGTTTACTTCCACGTTGAATTCACGACGCATACGGTCAATGATAATTTCAAGGTGAAGTTCTCCCATTCCCTTAATGATAGTTTGTCCTGTTTCTTCGTTAGACTCAACTTTCAAGGTAGGATCTTCTTCAATCAATTTACCAATTGCTTTCGAGAAGTTATCTTGATCAGATGATTTCTTAGGCTCAATTGCATAACCAATAACTGGTTCAGGGAATACCATTGACTCCAATACGATTGGAAATTTCTCTGCCGATAAAGTATCACCCGTTTTGATGTCCTTGAAACCTACAACTGCCGCAATATCACCAGCTTCTAACCTTGGGATTGAATTCTGCTTATTTGCGTGCATTTGGAAGATACGTGAAATACGCTCTTTATTTCCAGAACGGTTATTCAAAACATACGAACCAGCTTCTAGAATACCAGAATAAGCACGAACAAAACACAAACGACCAACGTAAGGATCAGTTGCAATTTTGAAGGCTAAACCAGCAAATGGCTCTTCAACAGAAGGATGCCGAATAATTTCTTTTTCTGTACGTGGATCAGTTCCAATAATAGATTCTTTGTCCATTGGTGAAGGCAACAAAGCCATCACATAATCCAACATCGTTTGAACTCCTTTGTTTTTGAAAGAAGAACCACAAAGCATTGGAACAATTTTCATTGAAACAGTTGCTTCACGAAGAGCTGCCAAAATTTCATCTTCTGAAATAGACGCTGGATCTTCAAAGAATTTTTCCATCAAAGAATCGTCAAATTCAGCTACTGCTTCCAATAATTTCTCACGGTATTCAGTCGCTTCTTCTAACATATCATCAGGAATTGGCACAACTTCAAAAGTCATTCCTTTATCATGCTCATTCCACTTAATACCACGGAAATTTACCAAATCAACCACACCCTCAAACTTATCTTCCGCACCGATTGGCAATTGCAAAGGCACCGCATAAGAACCTAACATTTCTTTCACTTGCTTACACACGTTTAAGAAGTCAGCACCTGAACGGTCCATTTTATTCACGAAACCCAAACGAGCAACGTTATAATTATTAGCTAAACGCCAGTTAGTTTCTGATTGAGGCTCAACACCATCAACCGCACTAAATAAAAACACAAGACCATCTAATACACGCAATGAACGGTTTACTTCCACCGTAAAATCCACGTGACCAGGTGTATCAATAATATTTACGTGATAATCATTATCTCTATAATTCCACTCTACGGTTGTTGCAGCCGAAGTAATGGTAATTCCTCTTTCTTGCTCTTGCTCCATCCAGTCCATTGTTGCAGCTCCATCATGAACTTCACCAATTTTGTGGCTTACACCAGCATAATAAAGAATACGTTCAGTAGTGGTTGTTTTTCCCGCATCAATGTGGGCAGCAATACCAATGTTTCTTGTGTACTTTAAATCACGTGCCATTGTTAGTATGTTAATTATTTGTTGTTTATCTTTTTTATTTAAACGATTGAATTTCAAGAAGGTAATGGCAAAATTACTGCCTACTACATTATCCCAAAAATCGTGCGAGTTCATTAGGGTAACTCCGTTAGGGGTGCAAAATTACGCAATCTTGGTTAAATACAAACATAATGGGGAATATCTTTTTATAAACTTGGGTAAATGCAAAATAGGGAAGTATCTGTTAATCAGATGATTTGCATTTTATTATTGATAAATTTGTTGTGAGTAAACAGAATAGTCATGAACTTAGGAATAGAATTTCATATTCTTAATGCTAATCTTGTTTTGAAAAATATTAAATTTAGGTATAGAAATACCATTAATGATTTTAATTTTAGATATTATAGGACTTACAATGAGTTATTTATTGAGAAAAAATAAAGTAATTTATGAAAACCAAAATCTGTGAACTTTGTAAAATCGAAGGAAATACCCTTTTTAGAGTCCAAATCAAAAAAGGTAAAATTTGGATTTTTGTCTGTGAATTTTGCTGTAATCAATCAAAAAATTTACCTGATTATCGTTATGGCGGTACTTGGAAAGGATATCGGCATTAACAAAAAACCAAGCCTTCAAAAGACTTGGTTTTTTGTTATAATAAATATTTTCTCCTACTTCCCCAAAAATTTAGCCTTCCCTGCATCCAAAAAATTGGTAAATTCCTTAATATCTTGGTCAAAAGCACGGGGAGTAAGCATTGGTTTTGGCTCACCATTCGGATTCACTAAACAATAATAAGGTTGAGCATTGGCATTGAATTTAGTAATTTCAAAATCAAGGTTTTGGTCGCCCAACGTTGTCTTTTCTAAACCATCATCTTTTGAAATAAACCATTCATTTTTAGGCAATTCCGTTTTGTCATCTACGTACAAAGCGACAACTACGTAATCATTTTTCAAACGTTTCAGTACTTCTGGGTCAATCCAAACACTGGCTTCCATCTTTCTGCAATTCACGCAACCATGTCCCGTGAAATCAATAAAAAGTGGTTTATTTACTTTCTTAGCATATTTTACGGCTTCGTTATAATCAAAAAATCCTTGAATGCCATGTGGTAATTTCAGAAATGAATTATACTTAACAGTTTTTGGAAAATCAGGATTCTGACTTTCAGATGCTTGTCCTGATGATGCCGATAATACAAAATCTTGGGTTTCAGTAGGCGGCAAAAGTCCAGACATAGCTTTCAATGGAGCACCAAATAAACCTGGAAAAAGATATACCACAAAAGAGAAAACCGCCAACGCAACCATCAATCTTGGTACACCTAATTTCTCTACTTTATCGTCGTGTGGCATTTGGAATTTACCCAATAAATGGAAGCCCATCAGCGTAAATACCGCAATCCATATGGCTAAGAAAATCTCTCTATCCAAAATTCTCCAATGGTACGTTTGGTCAACGGTACTGAAAAATTTAAGTGCTAAAGCTAATTCCAAAAAGCCAAAAAATACTTTGATGGTATTCATCCAACCCCCAGATTTAGGGATTTTTTTGAGTAATTCAGGTGATAAAGCTAACAATACAAACGGCGAAGCAAGTCCTAAACCAAAGCCCAACATTCCAATGATTGGTTTGATAAATTTACCCGAAGCACCCAATCCTAAAAGCGTACCCACGAATGGACCCGTACAAGAGAAAGAGACTAAAGCCAAAGTAAATGCCATGAAGAAAATGCCGATAAAACCTCCTCTGTCCGACTGAGCATCCACATTATTAACAAATTTTGAAGGTAATTGTATTTCAAATAATCCTAAAAATGACAAGCCAAAAATAATAAAAATTGTAAAAAAGAGAAGATTAGGAATCCAGTGAGTACTGATAAAATTCGGTGCAGCTTGTCCCAAAGTAGCGGCGATAACTGTGCCAAACAATACATAAATACCAATGATAGATGCACCATAAATAAAGGCTTTACCAACACCATTTTTTTGTTTGATGAAGAAACTAACTGTCATTGGAATTAATGGATACACACAAGGGGTAAGGCAAGTAGCTAAACCAATGCTCAAAGCAATCAAAAAGAAACTTAACATTGATTTTTCTTCTTCGGGTTTTTCCGTAGAATCTATCGTAGAAGTAGAAGTTTGGGAGGAATCAGCACCTGTAACAGGACTAGAAACGGTATTAACAACACTGTCCGCTGTTTTTGTTCCGTTTATTTCGATATTTGAGACTGATTTATTAGCTGTCTCACTTTGTGTTTCAGTGTTCTGAGCAACCAATTTATCATTAACAACTTTATCTTTTATTTGACTTTCGTCTTCGTCATTGCTTTTTTTTTTAATAAAGCGTCC
>JANXRS010000052.1 GCA_025356745.1 Arcicella sp. | reverse complement strand
TCAAACTTGAAAAGCTCAAACTAAAAACAAAACTTAATCACTTTGAATTAAAGGCTAAAATTTATATCAAAGCCCTAAAAGCAGCTTACGCAGAATTAACAAATATTAAAGGGCAGGCTATGTCTGCGTAACATCAGTAATTTATTGGTATAAATTATATAAATTGAGTTATTGAACTTGTTTAAAACAATTAAATATAGGTTTTATCCTGATTAATAGGGGCTAAATTTCTAAATAATATAAAATAGCATAAAGTGTCTAAAAACTCCCCTTGAATTAATAAATCAATAATTTTAAATTAAATATATACTTTTTTGTAATAATGTTGTTACAAAAATAGTATGTTTGTAACAACATTATTACAAAAAATATGATTACACAAGAAAATGCTTTAAAGTTTTTAAGACATCGCCCAGCCATCTCGGTATCGGCGGTGGAAAAACAGGCTACTATTCCAGCGGGAACCTTACAACAATCGCTTTCGCAGGGGCGACAATTGGCGGAAAAACATTTGGTTGCACTTGATATAGTTTTGAGAGTTTATGGCTACTCGGATGAATTGTATCAAAAAGCAAGGGTTGTTTCGGTGATAAATCACAAAGGAGGAGTCGGAAAAACTACAACTGTTTGTTCTTTGGGAGAAGCTCTGGCCAATAAAGGTTTTAAAGTTTTAATGATTGACCTTGACCCTCAAGGCAATTTGAGTCAAATTTTAGGAATTGAACAGCCCGAGATTCAGGTAGCAGATGCTTTGATTGGTGATATTGAATTTCCCGTAATTTCGTTGGATACAAATCTGGATATTTCGCCCAGTGATATTGATTTAGGGAATGCTGAATACCAATTAATTCTAATGCCAGGTGGTGATTTACGTCTTAAAAACAGAATTGTACCTTTGCTTAGTCGGTATGATTATGTATTGATTGACTGTCCACCGTCTTTGGGAAAATTGACTGTTTCTGCCCTCTACGCATCAGATTCGTGTTTGATTACAATGCAACCAGAAATGGCAGCGATGAAGGGAGTTAATTCTTTACTGGAAAAAATTCATGATATCAAAAAGAACTTAAATCCAATGCTCACAATTGATGGATTGGTTTTCACGATGGTAAAAAAGAATAGCGTACACGAAGGAATTAAAGATGCAATTAGAAAGAATTTACCACTTCGTATTTTTAATACTGAAATAAAACATTTGGTTGATTTTCAAAAAGCACAGGTAGCTGGAAATACTATTTCAAAATTTTCTAATTCCTCCGAAGCTGCTAGTTTATACAGTGCTTTCTGTGCCGAATATATTGATTATCTCCAATTTTTAAAATAAAATATAATGGCTAAAATGAATATTGGGGCTATGATTGCCAGTAAAACCAAAGAAACTTTTGCAAATAATCTGTTGATTAATAATGAAAATGTTAAGAACAATATTGTCATTATTGACGAATTGAGAGATTTAATTCCTGCTTTGGGAGTAGATGAATACGCACAGTTAGAGGCAAATATTCTTAAAAATGGTTGTCGTGATGCTCTATCTATTTGGGAAACTATACAAGGAAAAATTATTGAGAATACCGAAAATTCAGATAAATCAATTTATGTTTTAATTGATGGTCATAACCGTTTTGACATTTGTAAAAAGCACAATATTTCTTTCAACGTACAGCTTTTAACTTTTACAGATTTGCAGGAAGTTAAAGATTATATGATTGATTTGCAGCTTGGTAGAAGAAATCTTAGACCTGAGCAAGTGTCTTATTTTAGGGGCTTACGGTTCTTGAATGAGAAGTCTGAAAAAGGTAAATATGACCGTGAAAACCATAAGGTTCACTTTGAACCTTATGGTCAAAAAGAAGGAATTGACACTGCCGAAACATTAGCAGAAGAGTATAATGTAGGTCGTTCCACCATTAAACGTGACGCTGAATATGCAAAAGGAATTTCTAAGTTAGACAAAAGTTTTAGAGATGATATTTTAACGGGTAAGCAAAAAGTGTCAAAGACATTAATTCAGACTATTTCAAAAAATGATACGATTGCGAAACCAATCGAAAATTTGGAAGAATTGAATTCTATTTTAAATAATTCTACCATTGAAGTTGAACTATATGTAAAAAAGTCCATAGAAACTTTTGAAAAAGATGCAACTATTTTACTGCAAACCGCCAAGAAATTTTATAAATCAAAAGACAAAATTCATTTGACAGAACTTCAAAGCATTATATCAAAAATGGTCATGTATTTAGATGAAAAAGCATAAGGTTCAAAATGAACCTTATGCTTTTTTTGTGTTTATTTAGGAAATTTTTTACTCATGTTTTTTTAAAAATACTCTGCAAAATCAACCATTTTGTTTTATGATTCAGAATAAAAAAAATAGGTACGACCAATGCAGGGGCAAAATATTTTTTATGTGTAGTTAGAGATGTTAGAGGTTGTCTAAAGTTTCACGAAAAAGAATCGGTTATGTAATTTTGGGTTGTCAAACTTAAAATTACTCCATCATGTACACAACAGATTTAACCGATTCTCAATGGTAAAATATCAAAGATAATCTGGATTTCAAAATTTGGAAACTAAAAAGGAAATACTCTATTCGTTTACTTATCAACGCTATTTTATATGTCAATAAGACAGGTATTCAATGGCGAATGTTACCAAATGATTTTCCTGACTGGAAACTTGTTTATTAGGTTGCAACTCCCTTATTGAGGTTTTCATTACAATTAGACGAAAAGTAGCGGTTTCAACCTAAATAATTAGTTATACTATTTCTGTTTTACTCATTTTTGAGCGATAATTGTAAACGGTTCATATTCTACTGAAATCACTTGACACATAAACGTTAAGTATATGAATATCAATGAGTTGAAAATAAATAAAAAAAATCGTAACTTGGTACTTTACCTCCGAAAAGTAGTCGAAAGTTGCCGTGCTGGATTCGTTTCTTCCAAGGAATTAAAGTCAGATTTGCACATGGATTTTAAACGAGTCCGACAGCTTAATCGGTGGTATTTTAAACACCGAATTATTCCCTATTTAAAACCTAAAAGACGAAAGCCCATGAAGCCAGAAATCAACAAAACTAAGGACTTAGAAGCCAAGATAAAATGGCTCGAAAAAGAGAATGAAATGCTCAGGATGAAGTCCATCGCTTGGGAAACTTTGGTGGATATCGCCGAAAAACAATTTGATATTTCTATCAAAAAAAAAGTTCGTACCCAAGCCGTTGAATCCTTAAGCTGTCGCTACCCGTTATTGGGTATGAGTTTAATGTGTTCGTGGTTTGGTTTTTCCCGTCAAGCTTGGTATGCGGCTATCAAGCAAATGGAGAAGAATTTGTTTGAATTCGACTTGGTTATTGTTGAAATTAAACGAATTCGTAAGCGTATTCCTGGAATAGGCTTTGGGAAGTTATATGAGCTAATAAAACCGTTCTTTTTTTCCATCAGTTAAAAATTGGTCGTGATAAACTACACCAGTTGATGAAAAAAGAGGGTTTATTGGTCAAAAGGAAGCATTATAAGATGGTTGCCATCTCAGTCAGATCATTCTTTTAAAAAGTACCCAAATAAGGTAAAAGACTTTATTCCAACGGGGAGTGAGCAACTTTGGGTGAGCGATATGACGTACATTCAGATAGGAAAGGGTTTTGTGTATTTATCCTTGATTATGGATGCTTTTTCTCGGAAGATAGTAGGCTGGGCTTTGCAACCAACGTTGGAAGCAAAAGGTCCCGTGGGTGCGTTGAAAATGGCTCTGCAAACTCGTAAAAAGAAGACGGAATTAATCCACCATTCTTACCGTGGCGTTCAGTATTGTTCATGGGCTTACGTGGATTTAATTCAGCAAGCTGGTATCAAAATGAGTATGTGCTCTTCAGCAGAACCTAATGAAAATTCGATGGCTGAAAGACTTAACCGAACCCTAAAAGAAGAGTTCAATTTGGGCAATGGATTTGTATCGGAAGAGGCAGCTTTGAAGGCGATTCCACAGGTGATTGAGACCTACAATAATTACCGCCCTCATGCCTCAATTGACTTCAAAACACCGACCCAATGTCACAATGCTGGGCGAATTGAAAAATTAAGATGGTATCCTTATAAAAAAATAAGGTTTTCTAATGTAGTAAAAAAAGAACCTGAAAAGGCATTTTAGAAACTGTCAAGCTATTTTCGTAGCATACGCTGTTCCCATTTTTTCTAAAATTAAGATTTATGATAGTGCAATTGAGTTATCTTCCTTCGTTTTGTCTCCTTGTTGGATATTCAAGATAATGGTGAAATGACCATTTCTTTACATTCTGTTCAAACTCTAAAAGATAAAAAAGGATGAGACTGTTTCTCATTAAGAATATACCTCGAAGGGTTATTTAGAACCTCACAACTCTCATCCTTTTCAATTACAATCACAAATATTAACTAAATTGAAATATTTCCTAAACATAGGAGAACCTAAAATCGTTACACAGTATTGTAAGTTAAATTCGTTAATCATTTTGTGGATAGTGTAACTTACTAAGTTAATTGCATAACCATTGTTGAAAGCCTGCCTACCAGATGAAGCTCCTCCATTTCCGCACATGTGTGCGATAATTTCAATTATCATTCCTTTTTACTAATCTTTCCAAAAAATACATCCTGTATCATTCGTTTTTTTTATAAAAAATTTCAATTATGTAAACACCTTTATTCTTCAATTGCAGCACATTATACTGTATAATATTATATAATATAATGTAATATTCTTGTTTACTTACTTTGTGGCATACCATTTGTAATACTCCCAAAACATGAGGTAATCCGTCCCTCTAATTAACAAAGTACGGTTTATGTTAATATTTTTTTAATAACAAAAAAATGGCAGTTGAAAAAACAATTGGATCATCAAGCCTCGTAGAGGTTATTGACCGTATCTTGGACAAAGGTGTTGTAGTTGATGCTTGGGTAAGAGTTTCATTGGTAGGTATCGAGTTACTTGCTATCGAAGCAAGAATCGTTGTTGCCTCAGTTGAAACATACTTAAAGTATGCAGAAGCAATTGGATTAACTGCTAAAGCAGCTTAATACATTTTGTTTTAAACAGGTATTCTTGCTAACACATCCTTACGGGTAAATATCCGGAAGCATGATTTACCAAGAATCTCTATTTCAAACCAACCAATCAACCAATCAACCACTATGAACACTCAGTCTGAATTAAATATTGATGGTTATTTCGACAACATTATAACGTCTTATGAAACCAGGATTCAAAAAATTCAAACTGCCTTTCAATCATCCGAAAATATTACAGAATCATCTCATTCCCTATTCAATAACGTTCATAATTCCTTAAACAATCTTACAAAGGAAAGAGAGGTATTAAATTCTAGACTTAGCGAAACTCTGGCAAAAAACGGTTCCCTGAGAAAAAAAGATTACAATACGATAATGTCGGGTATTTTCGATATAATTGATGAAAAGAGAATAGAAGCAGAAAGACAGTTTTCAACTTTTATTGAAACCCAGAAAGAAACTACCCAATCGCTTAAGAATGGTCTGTTAGGCATTAAAGATATTACCTCACCAGATGCGCTGGAAAGAATAAGCATCATCAAAGAGCAGCTTTCTCAAATCCCCAAACTACAGGAAATGAGAAAAGAAAAGGTAATGAAAACATTCATGGATTTTCAGAAAATACATAACAGAATGATGGAATGCCTTGAAAAATTGCTTGAAAAAGGTAATCACATTCTAATACAGGACATAAAAAGCATTAAAGATCAAATAATTAAAGAAATCAACCCTTTATGTCAATTGTCTAAGGGGGTAAATAAGCACATAAAACTAAATATTCATTAATAATATAGGAGATAAAAAAATGAGACTATCATCAGAAATGAAAAATTTAAGCGAAGACATACTTGCTTCATTTAAACAAAGGATCAAGGAAAATGAAGAGCTGGTAATTGACGTGCAAAAAACCCTTGATGGATTCCAAAAGGATCATCAGGAAATGGCAGCTGCTTTAAATGCCAATGCTGTAGCTTTAAGAGTAAAACTTAACAAGGACGAACAAAAGCGGTTAAAAGATTCAGATATTTTCTTGAAAAAAATTAGCAAAGAAAATAAGAATATGGCAACAGCCTTAAGGTCAGGGCTGAATGAGGATGAAAAAAATAGAATGAAAGAATTTGTTGCTCTTATGAAAAGCATCAACAATAAGATTTCAGAGATTTTCACTTATACCGATAATTTGCTTGAAACAAGCGAAACAGAAAGGCTTAAGGAATTTGCTAGCCTTATGAAAAACATAAATGCAGAAGTTTTAGAAATTTTTACATATACCCATAGTTTGCTTGAGAAAAGCGAAGTAAACAGGCTTGAGGAATTTTCCATCCTTATGAAAGGTATAAATGGGGAGATTTTAAGGATTTTTACATATACTCATAGTTTGCTTTCTAACGGCGAAATAGCAAGGCTTAAGGAATTTGATGTAGTAATGAAAGGGATTCAAAATGATGTAAAAAACCTTAAAAAAGCAATTGCAGGGCTACTTGGTGATTATGCGAAAGACAGAGGTGAGGCATCAGCATCATGGAAAAAGATGTCGGAAATTCTTGCCCAATTACGGAACACAGCCGTTACGCCGCCTAAGCAGGTAGTAAAGAAAGAAGTAAAACCAGCACCGGTTGAAGCAGTTGAAGAAACTCCGGTTGCAGTTCAGCCAAAAGTGGAAGCTAAAGCAGTAATCCCAATGACTCTGGAAGAGAAAGTAACGGATTATATCAATAAGCATCCGCAAGGTGTTAGAATTTCAGAAATGGAAGAGCCACTGGGAGAAACAAGGATGAAGCTTGGATTTGTAGCTAAAAATTTATTAGATGAAGGGAAAGTTCAAAAATTTGAAAATGTTTACTTCCCGATAAAATAATATTCGGTACTGAGCGGAGTTGAGGGGCATTTTCTTTAACTCCGCATTTTTAATTTATAATACAGGTTGAACGCATTTAAAAATGCAATTTTGAGTTTAAAATCAATGAATAGTACAATTTTATAACTGTAATTTTGCCAGAAATAATAAATTGATGAAAATTTGAATCTGGTTTTAGGTTTATGTTAACATAAATAC
>JANXRS010000051.1 GCA_025356745.1 Arcicella sp. | reverse complement strand
TGTCAAACTTGAAAAGCTCAAACTAAAAACAAAACTTAATCACTTTGAATTAAAGGCTAAAATTTATATCAAAGCCCTAAAAGCAGCTTACGCAGAATTAACAAATATTAAAGGGCAGGCTATGTCTGCGTAACATCAGTTAGTAAATAATTTAGAATTACTGCAGCTCGAAGTAGCACCGAGCAACGGTCGCTTCGAGAATTCAAGTCCAATATTTTGGCGAATCTCGAATTACTAATTCGAGCTACAGTAAACAAAAGAAAATATGTTAAATCAATTACTTATATATTTCATCCTAATTCCCTTCGTAGGACTAATTTTGAGTTCGTTTTTTGAAAACAAACAAGAAAAAATTATCTATGGAATTACAATGACCACTGTTGTTACGCATTTATTGGGTGCTTTAATCTTTACAATTCTTTGGATAAAAGGGAGTGAATCTACTTTATTTTACGAAGGAATTGACCTCTATAAAACAAATGACTCCCACTTTTCAATCGATTTTTATTTCGATAAAATTACCGCATTTTATGGCATGATTGCTTCTGGAATCACCTTTCTGGTGTGCACCTTTAGCCGCACCTATATGCACAGAGACAAAGGTTTTAAGCGTTTTTTCAATAACGTCCTTTTCTTTTATTTGGGTATTAACATCATCATTTTTGCAGGAAATTTCGAGACCCTTTTTATCGGTTGGGAAGTCATTGGTATTGCATCTTTTCTCTTAATTTCGTTTTATAGAGATAGATATTTACCCGTTAAAAATGCCATGAAAGTAGTCTCATTTTTTCGTTTAGCGGATATTTTCCTATTATTAGGTATTTGGACTTGTCACCATATTTTTGAGCGTAGTATTACCTTTCAAGAATTGCACGATTTACAAGTTCGACATTTGCCAATCATCAATAATCCGACTTTTGCACTGTTAATTCCACTCATTTTCTTAGTAGTAGCCTTGGTAAAATCGGCTCAGTTTCCGTTTTCTTCTTGGCTACCTCGTGCAATGGAAGGTCCTACTACTTCAAGTGCCATTTTCTATGGTTCGCTGTCGGTGCATATTGGCGTTTTCTTATTACTTCGCACCTCTCCAATGTGGGAAGACAATACAATTTTTAAAATAATTGTTATCGCTTTTGGTCTGACCACAACCTTCATTGCTAATAGTATTGCCAGAGTTCAATCAACCGTAAAAACACAGATTGCATACTCTTCAATTGCCCAAATTGGCTTGATGTTCGTGGAAGTAGCATTGGGTTGGCATTGGTTGGCTTTGATTCACTTTGCAGGAAATACTTTTTTGAGAACCTATCAATTATTGGTTTCTCCTTCGGTATTGAGTTATCTGATTCACGACCAGTTTTTTAACTTCATCAAACCACAAACGTACATCAAAAATACGTTCTGGGGTAGGATAAAAATGACTATTTATGTTTTGGGAATTAAAGAATGGAATTTGGATGAATTTATGTTCAAATACCTTTGGAGTCCCTTGAAAAATTTAGGAAATGCACTTTCATTTATCACTAATAAAGTCGTATTTTTTGTAATTATTCCAATTTATGCTATCGGTTTATTTTTGGTTTACAACGAAGACTTAATTTCTGATAATATTGAACACAGATTACCCGTGGCATTCGCAGTTCTTGGTTTTGTGATGATTTTAAAAGCATTTGTTGAAAGAAAAGATGCAAGAATGGCTTGGTTATTAGTCATTTTGAATCAATTATTCATCTCTCTTTCCATTGGTTTTAATGAACAATTCGAGTTTGAACAAATTCATGTTTATTTGAGCGGAATTTTTATTTCGGGCTTAATTGGTTATTTATGTTTGAATAAATTGATCAAAAATAATGAATCCATCTCCTTAGATGGTTTTCAGGGACATTCATATATATATCCAAAATTAAGCTTCATTTTTCTGATTGTCAGTTTGGGTATATCTGGTTTTCCAATAACACCAACTTTCATCGGTGAAGACATTATTTTGGGACATATTCATCAAAATCAATATCTGATGATCACATTAACCGCTTTGAGCTTAATTCTTGACGGTTTAGCAATTTTCAGGATTTATACTCGCTTGTTTTTAGGTCCTCATTATAAAATGAATCATGAATTAGCATATAGAAGTAGTTAAAGAAAAGATTTGTAGGGGCGTATCGCATACGCCCATGTTCGAAAAGGGCGTATGCGATACG
>JANXRS010000031.1 GCA_025356745.1 Arcicella sp. | reverse complement strand
AAAATCTAAAAAATACTCACTAAATTGACATATAACTGAATTTGACTTCACGATAACTTGAATTTTGTTTAGTAACAAACAAGTTACAGAAGTCTAACCATTTTTAAAACCATTTTTTTGCCTGTATGTCCAGTAGTAAAGAAGAATTGCTAAATTGATTCACTAATCCCTCAAATTTCAAATCATGGGTAAAATAAAATTTTTGTTTTTTCTTCTCATTTTGGGCATCTTCCTATATTATTTCGGCAAGCCTAATCCGATGAATTCTCTGAAAAATGATTTCGGTAAAATCTTAGGCAATTCTTCCAAAAACGAATCCCAACCTTGGACTCGTGAAGGGCGTGGAGATACGCTTGCCACGGACGATGATACTAGTATTGCAGAAGATATTAAAGGGAAAATAAAAGAGAAAGTTAATGAACAAATTGAAGAAAAAAAGAAGTCTATTTTAGATATTTTTAAAGAAGAAGTACTCGGAAATAAAGAGGACAAAAAAGTCTCGACTGATTTAGAGCAATACATTCCTTCATCAAAAATGAATAGAGAGATTGTTAGGCATAGTGCTTTTATTTTGAGTTATCAAGAGGAATATGAATTGGCTTCTTGGGTATTACATCGCTTGGTAAAAGAAGCTACTTTTGGAAAAGCGGAACGTTCCAATGACTTTTTGTCGGACCCGTTAGTAGAATCTGGCTCGGCAGTGGCTCAGGACTATTCTCGTTCTGGTTATGACCGTGGGCATCTTTGCCCAGCAGGCGATTTTAAGCACGACAAGGAATTGCAGGATGAAACTTTTTATATGTCGAATATGTCTCCCCAATTACCTGATTTTAATCGTGGAATTTGGAGTGATTTAGAAAACAAAGTCCGTTCTTGGGTCAAGAAAAGAGGTGAACTAATTATCATAACGGGACCAATTCTGAAAAAAGGCTTACCAACGATTGGAAGAATGAACAAAATTGCCATTCCTGAAAAATTCTATAAAATTATTTATGACCCTGCCACCGAAGAAGCGATTGCCTTTTTATTTCCCAATGAAGGTTCAGTGGAATTAGTAAAGTCGTTCACCATTAGCATTAACGAATTAGAAGCGATGACAGGCATTGATTTTTTTGCTAAATTACCCGATAGTTTGGAACAGAAAATTGAGGTAAATAATAATGTAGATGATTGGTATTGAGTTAGGTTTTAGGGGGTTAAGTTTTAAGGGATTAGCATAAAAATTAACCCCATCTGTATTTTTAACATAGTACCTAAGACCGACTAACACACCAACTAAATAAAAAAAATCAAGCGAACCGATACGTATAAATTTCAAAAATAGAAGAATACTCAAAAACGAAAGAAATACAACAATTTTTCATAAATTGCTTGACAATTTTCAACAATATAACCTTCTTACCTCATCCAAATGCAAAACCAACTCAATCGCCGTAATTTTATTCGCCAAAGTAGCTTTGCTGCTTTTGGACTTGCTATTGCACCCACTTTTCTCAAAAAAGTAGCTCCAAGCGACCGCTTGCGAGTAGCTCATATTGGCATCAATGGCATGGGAACACAGCATTTGAAATGGTTTGCGGCACTGCCAGAAGTGGAGGTTGTAGGACTTTGCGATTTAGACAAAGACCATTTAGCCAAGGCACAAAAGTTGCTTACCGAATTACAACCCAATACAAAAGCCCAGACTTTTGACGATTTTAGAAGGATTTTAGATAGAAAAGACGTTGATGCCATCACTTGTGCCACGCCCGACCATTGGCACTCCCAAATTGCAATCATGGCATTTCAAGCAGGGAAAGATGTTTATGGAGAAAAACCATTATCGTATAATGTACGTGAGGGGCAACAGATGCTAAAGGCGATGCACAAACACGACCGAATTTTTCAATTAGGCACACAAATTCATGCAGGCGAAAATTATCATCGAGTTGCCGAAATCATCCAATCGGGAGCAATCGGAAAAGTAAAAACTGTCAGGCTTTGGAAAACTGGTTTTCCACCAGTTTTAGGACCTTCCAATTATCAAACACCGCCCGCCAATCTCAATTGGGATATGTGGCTGGGCCCTGCCCCCTACTCCCGATATACACCTGAGCGTTGTCATTTCAGCTATCGTTATTTTCTTGATTATTCAGGTGGTATTTTTCAAGATTTTTGGTGTCATATTGCCGATATTGTTTGGTGGTCTATCGCTCCAAAAAACCTAACGAAAGTAAAAGCCACGGGCGAAGCTCCCGAAGGCACAGGCGATGCTCCTAAATCGATTGATATTGAATATGATTTTGAAGACCTCAAACTCTATTGGACTTCCACGCCACCCAATGTACCAGGTGCAGAAAAACGTGCTATTGGAGCTTATTTTGAAGGCGAAAAAGGCACGTTGATTTGTGATTATAACACCAGAGAAATTACTATCAATGGCATTGTAATGAGCGATATTCCAGAATTACCAAAAATTATTGAACGCTCGGCTGGGCATCAGCAAAATTTTGTAACAGCTGTAAAAAACCGTACACAACCACAATCAAATTTAGAATATGCTCGCCAAATGACCATGCCAATGCACTTGGGGCTTATTTCTTATCGTTTGGGCGGTAAAGAATTACATTGGAATCCGAAAAAAGAGAAGTTTCGTCACGATGCCCAAGCCAATGCCTTTCTTTCAAGAGAAAATCGAAAACCTTGGGATTTAATTTGAAAGTAAATTATATGGAAAATTAATTTCTCCCGAAGTTGCATACTGTCGCACGGGGAAGTGTTTAAAAAAAATGGTTCAACTATGATTTATATGGCAACTAACATCGTGGAGGTTCAAAACCTCCACGACGTTGATATTTGAATAATTTTCCGTATAATTTGTAGAAGAACTCAAAAAACCAAATTAGCTTGTTGCCTCTGCACGAGTTTTTGGCAGAAATCAAGGGCAAAAATTTGATGTTAAAAATTTGGAAGGCAAATGCAAGCTGATTTACGTTAAAAAAAATAAAAATTATGCTAATAGTCAAAAACATACATAAAAACTACGGTTCTTTACCTGTATTAAAAGGTATAGATTTACATATTCAACAAGGAGAAATTGTTTCTATTGTTGGTGCTTCGGGTGCAGGTAAAAGCACGCTTCTGCACATTGCTGGCACATTGGACAGACCCGATTATGGACAAGTTTTTATTGCTAATCAAGAAGTTACTAATCTAAAAAACAATGACTTAGCAAAATTTAGGAATGAAAAATTGGGTTTTATTTTCCAATTTCATAACCTACTTGGAGAGTTTACGGCTTTGGAAAATGTTTGTATGCCTGCTTTTATTGGAGAAAGGGAAAAAGGAGTGAAAGAGAAAGCAGAGGAGTTATTGGTTCTTTTAGGTCTGCAAGATAGAATTCATAATTTGCCCTCGCAAATGTCGGGCGGGGAACAACAACGTACTGCCGTGGCTCGTGCCTTAATTAATTCACCTTCGATTGTTTTTGCGGATGAACCTTCGGGGAATTTAGACTCAAAAAATGCCCAAGAATTACATCAACTTTTCTTTGAT
>JANXRS010000482.1 GCA_025356745.1 Arcicella sp. | reverse complement strand
CTTCGACAAACAGCCGATTTCAACTATGGCAATAAAAGTTTTGCTTACCATAGTGAGTATGACCGTTCTTCTTCGTATTTTCGGTTTGACAATGACTACATTTCATACTATATAATGTTTGAAATATCAAAGATACGAAAGCATTACATTTATAGGACTACCGAAACTTTTATGATGAAATTCATTAAAGTATTAATTTTGTCCTTAATTTTGAGTATAAATACTTAATTTAAATAAAAAAGTGTTGAGAAAAAAGATAAAACGAGGGTTAAGAATTTCAAAATATATTATTTATAAAGAAACACTAATTGACTATAAAGAGCATTTTTGGTCTTTTATAGGTGCATTTATAGGCATTGGATTAATAGCATTTATTCAAAGTTATCAATTTAGTGAAGACGAAAATATCTTCCTAATTGGCTCGTTAGGAGCATCCAGTGTTTTGATTTACGGTGCCATCCAAAGTCCTTTGGCTCAACCTCGCAACTTGATTGGTGGGCATTTTATTTCGGCACTTATTGGCGTTACGGTCTTCAAAATCTTTCCTAATATTATTTGGATTAATGCCCCTCTTGCGGTTTCGCTTTCTATTGTTATTATGCAAGTAACTAAAACCTTACATCCTCCTGGTGGAGCTACGGCTTTGATTGCCATTATAGGTTCAGAAAAAATAAAAGTGCTTGGGTATTGGTATGCATTTTCGCCTATACTGAGCGGTGCTATTATTTTGTACTTAGTGGCATTAATTTTTAACAATATGACTCCAAATAGAAAATATCCAACCAGTAACAGCATTACAAGGACGATAAAAAATGCTTTAATTAGAAGATTACAGCAGTCAAAAACAAAAATTCATTAATAGCACATAACTACTTCATTGTCATCAATTTACGACTTTCATTTAGCCCATCTACATTCAAATTTAGCATATAAATCCCCGATTGAAATTTACTTATTTGAAGATTTCGAGAATAATTACCACTCTGCAATTTCTCTTCTGATAACGTCAAAATTTCCTTACCAGAAAAATCAACAATTGTAATCTTAACGATTGAAGATTTGGCTAATCTGAAGCTAACGTCAATATCTTCTGAACTTGGATTGGGAGCAACCGTTAGCCCAAAATCATCATAAATAATTGGCTCATTTGCCAAAATATTTATCGTTTCTACATCCTTCAGAATAAAATTATTAGGGTCAAAATTTATACTTAATGGTTTTTTCTTTAAGATAAATTCAAAAGATTGAGATTGCTTATCATTAAAAACTGTAATCGTAGTATCTCCTAACCCAACAGGAATGCTCAATTGAATAGGCATTGTGAAAAAAGCAGGAGTAGTATTTGAACTTTGAGATACATCCGCTTTCACCTTAAAAGTACCATCTGCCAATGATTGAGACGACCATTGAAATTTATACTTTGGGTAGTTTTCACCAAAAATCCATTCTTTAAAAAAATAGTCTAATTTCTGCCCATAAACTTGTTCTGCAACAGCCTCAAAATCTTCGGTTATGGCATTAGCATAAGCACTTTTTGAAGCGGTGTAGGTTTGAAGGATTTTAAAGAATTTATCATCGCCCACAATCCCACGCAGCATGTGAAGCACCGACGCACCTTTACGATAGGTTCGAGCAGAATTGAAAATTTCATTGATGTTACTTACATCCTGCACATAAATCGTTCCCTTGGCAGTTTTGGCAGAATTTATGAAATTCTTTATGTAGGCATCATAAGCAGGTTTTCCGCCCATTGCTTCAGTATAAACACATTCGCCATAAGAGGCAAAACCTTCGTTTAGCCAAATACTTTCCCAGTTTTTACAAGTAATTTTATCGCCAAACCATTGATGCGTTAATTCGTGAGCAATTAAGGTTTCAAAACCGCTAGAAGGAATTGTTAAAGACGTACAAGTTTGATGTTCCATCCCTCCACCCCAACCAAATTGAGCATGTCCATATTTCTCTTTAATAAAAGGGTATAAACCAAATTTTTTCGAGAATAAATCTAACATAAAAGCCGTTTTATCAAGGGCTATTTTATTGATTGATGTTAAAGATTCTGGGTAAATGTAATGCGTAATCGGCATCGTATTTTGCCCTTCAAAATTGAATTGATTTTGATATAAAGTATAATTACTCATCGCAATCGAAATCAAATACTGAGCAATTGGATAACGATTTTTCCATTGATATGTCTTTGTACCATCCTGATTATCAATGGTTTTCTCTAAAATTCCGTTTGAAACAGACGTAAAATACTTATCTGCCGTAATCCAAACATCCGAAGAATCTGCTTTATCATCCACTGAATTTTTACAAGGAAACCAATCTGGCGAACCATAAGGTTCTGATAATGACCATATTGCCATATCTTTTTGGGCATTATGCGTTCCAAAAACAAAACTATCAAACCCACTTGAACCTGGAATTCCGTGATAATAAATTACAAAACTTAGCAATTGATTTTCAGCATAAATTTTGTCTAATTTAATAAGAATTTGGTTGGATCGATGAAGGAAAGTAAGTTTACGATTTCCAATTTTAATAGAGTCAGTCGTAAGAGCATTTTGCAAATCAATCGTCACTTGGTCAAGGGTAGCAACCTTACTTTTGGCATTAATCGTCACTTCGCCTTTAATTTTTTTGGGCGTATAAGTAACATTCAAATTTAATTTATAATAGGTTACGTCAATATTATTATCAACTGCCTGTACAGCTTGTAGGCGAGCATTTTGATTGCGTTTTGTGAGCGATAAAATTTTTCCTGCTGCACATTCATTAACGTCTTCTTGTGCGTAGATGCAAAACGTTGGAATGAGCAAACTGAGGAGAATAAGCAGCTTTTTCATAAATGGGTTTATTGATAATTGATACATTACTGACCTAAAATCTAAGATTACTGAACATCTTTTTGCTCATATAAAATCTCGTCTTTACTACTCCAAACCTTCAAATTTACTTTTCCATCGATTTCAAAAATAAGCTCCATAAATCCCGGTTTACTGACATGGAAAGAGCAATCTTTTTGTGTAATTTCTCTTTTTAGCGGCGTAAGTTTACTACCAGATCCGCTAATTAAAAATAGCGTATTAGGGCGTTTAATGACCTGCAAATTATGTTCATGCCCTGAAATGGCAATTACATTTTTGTGCTTTTCTAAGGTCAAATACATTTTATCCGCCAATTTTTGATAACGGGGTTGATTCATTTCTGAATTGAAAGCACGGTTTATTCCCAGTAATCCTAAAGTTTGTAAAGGAGTATAATTCACCAAAGCATAATACCAACTTTTATCTTTATGATAGCCGTGAGCTCCGTAATCAACGAGTGGATGATGCGAAAGAAAAATAGCTTTTTTACCTTGTTTTTCTACGGCCGTTAAAATAGAATCAAGCCTTACAAAGTACAATTTCTCCATAATTTTAACACTTTCTTCCTTTCCAACTTCATGAAAAAATGAACGATGAAGCCACCAATCGGTATCCGTAAAAATTAGTACCATTTTCCCCAAATCTCGTGTTACAGGTCCTGGCAAACCCTTTTCAGGATAAAAGTGTTTTGTTTTAGGTTGATTTAAGGAATCTTCAGCAAATTTATTAACATAATTTGCTTGACGAATCACATTTTTCAAACCCTTCCAACGCCCCTTTGCCCAATCATGATTACCAGGAATAAAATACCAATCTCCTTTGAAGTTTCTGAGCGTATGGAGTTGCGTAAGAAGTTTTAATTCAGCATCTTTTGTACCGTCTAATCCACGGGGATAAATATTATCTCCTAAGAAAATAACGCCCCCATTTTCAGTAGCAGTTAGGTGTTTTTGAAGGGTTTTATGAACATCATTTTGAACTATATCATCCCCTGCATCACCAATCAGAAAAAGAGAATACGATTTAAATTGAGCGTGTGAGTTGCTAATTATAAGAGAGAAAAATAATACAAAATATTTTTTCATGGTTTATTTTTAAAATTGCGAATCCTATGATTTATTGCATAAGTTATTGATGATTAACTTACGAATATCAGTTATGCCCTACATTTCGTTCACCATTGCCTATAATCTGTTCTCTAATTTTACTCACTAAAACTTCATTAATTTTTCGATAACTTTCCACTGTCCAACCTGCAATATGAGGCGTAAGAATAACGTTTTTCATCTTAAATAATTGTGAATAAACATCTTCTTGTTCAGAGGTGAGCTTTGATAATTTTTCATTTTCCAGAACATCTAAACAAGCCCCTCTAATTTTCCCAGATTGTAAGCCTTGTAAAATTGATTTTACCGAAGCAACTTCTCCTCTTGATGTATTAACTATAAAAATGTTTTTCTTAAATTTTTGGATAAAATCGTCATTAACCATCATCCGAGTTTCATCCGTAAGTGACACATGAATAGATAATAAATCTGTTTTTTCAAAAATCTCTTCCATCGTAGCTTTTTCAGAATATGAACCATATTCATACTCTTTCTTTTCTATTTTGTCATACGTTAAAATTTTTACATCAAACCCCATCAATCTTTGTGCAAGAGCCATTCCCATATTGCCGAAACCAATAATTCCAACGGTCATTCCTTTGAGTTCAATTCCACGATTTTTTTCTCGTTCCCAAATTCGCTGACGAACTTCTGCATCCGCCCAATTGAGTTTGTTGAACAACATCAAAATCATGCCTAACGTGTGTTCGGCAACGGCATCAGAATTACCTTCATTAGCAGCAAAAACTTTGATATTTAATTGATCAGTTATAGACAAATCAATTAAATCTAAACCCGCTCCTGCCCTTCCAATAAATTCTAACTTACCACAATGAACTAAAAAATCAGCATCAACTTTAGTTTTACTTCGGATAATTAAGCCTTCGTAATTACCGATAATTGCCAGGATTTCAGGTCGTTTTATGTCAGGTTGATAATTTACTTCAAAACCCATATCGGATAACATTGGGAAGATATTTTCGTGTAAATCATCAACAATTAATATTTTTTTCATTCATTTCCGAATAAGAATATTCAGTTTACAGGCTAAAATTCAATCCCCAACAAGAAAGTTCGGGTTATATTTATAAAAAAACCTGTCGTTTTAAGGACAGGTTTATTTTTCTCTTAAAAATTTATAACTTCGTTTTGGATTTAACCAAAAGTAAAGAGCAATTAAAGTCCCAATAATCATGAAGAAGAAACTTTCTAGGATTAATTGAAAAAAATAAAGTCTATCAAACCGTTGTTCTTCTAACAAATAAATATCCGCTAATATCATCAAAAATATCATAAATCCACCCGTCAAGAATGAACCTCTGAACAGTAGATATTTCCATTTTTTACTCATTTTTAGAACTTAGAGAAATACAGTTGAAAGTTAATTACCCACAATAACTGCGGTTTTATCTTCTTTAACTATTTAAATCTTGCTGTCGGTCTTTAAGTTTTAGATTGATTAATCCGACATAAAAGTTTTAGTCGTTCTTTGACATACTGTTAAATTCAAAATAGCCTCCTTAGCTAAATGATGAGCTGTTTTTCGTTTGATTTCCTTTTGGTTATCGTAAATAATCCAT
>JANXRS010000404.1 GCA_025356745.1 Arcicella sp. | reverse complement strand
CCCAATGCCTTCGAGATTTGGCATATAACCAATCATTTCTACCACCCACATACGACCCTTATTATCAAAGTCTATACTTACGGGTGCTTTTAGAAAAGGTTCGGAGGCTATTATACTTAACTCAAATCCTTCTTCAACTTTGTAATTGTCGAGAGAAATTTTGGGTTCTTCGAAAGAAACTATTTGAAACCCAACAATGAAAATAGAAAGAAATAAAATGGAGAAAAATGCTGCTTTAAATGGTCTATTCTTAGTCATAATACATTAAAATGTTTTCATACCAATTGCTTTATTATTTTTAAAAGCAAATTTTTTTATCTTTTTGGAGAGAATTGTAACAAAAGGACATCATAATGCTGAATTGCAGTATTGAATGAATCAATAAATTTGCCTCTACCTTGTTATTAAACGACTCTCAATCCATACTTATATTTTATAGCGAAACTATTTATCTTATTTTCTGTGAATTTACATTTAGTAAAACCAAGATGGATAGTAGCTATAAGAATAAATATAAGGATAAAGTTTTTAGTCAGTATTATTTACTTTCTTTTGTTGATTATTTTTGGATTTTTCTAACCACAGATACAAGGGTGGAATGAGAATTGGAGCAAAAATTAAGGTACTAGTCAAACCTCCGATGATAACGGTTGCCAGTGGTCGTTGCACGTCAGAACCGATACCCGATGAAATAGCCGCCGGTATAAGTCCAACAATCGCTACCACTAAAATAGAGAGTAATGCCCGTAATTGTTCTTTTGAGGCAATTAGTACGTTGTGAGACGATTCTCCTTCTCTAAGTCCTTGTTCACGATTAATCCCCGAAACCAACAATACCCCCGCCATTACTGAAATACCGAAGATACTTACAAAACCAACTCCTGCGGATACATTAAAATAGTACCCACGTATCAATAAAGCGACAATTCCCCCTCCCAAAGCAAACAAAATACAACTCATCGTTACCATGGTATTTGATAGATTTTTGAAAAGCATAAATAAGAATACGAATACTAAAAGAATGGTAAGAGGAATGGTAAAAGCTAATTGTTTTCCTGCTCGTTCAAGGTTTTCATATTGTCCACCATAGATAATGTTATACCCTTTGGGTACGTGAATTTTAGCATTAATTATGGCTTGTAATTCATTTACAAATCCTCCTTGGTCTCTTCCTTTTATATTTGTCCGAACGGTTGCCATTCTTTTACTTCCATAACGATAAATGTTAGTTTGTCCTTCAATGAAACTTATTTCTGCTAATTGATTCATTGGAATTAAAGCACCATTTGCTGAAGGCACTAATATTTCTTTGATAGCATCAATAGAATTACGGTACTGCGGTAAAAAACGAACAACAATGTCATAGCGTTTTGTGCCGTCATAGAGGGTTGAAATAGCTTTCCCCCCAATTGCCGCCTCAATCATATTTTGAATATCGGCCACATTAATACCAAAGCGAGCAGCCGATTCTCGATTAATATTGATGGCTAATTGGTCTTGTGGTCCCTCTTGCTCAATATTTACGTTATCTGCTCCTTGAATTTGTTTTACGATTACGGCAATACTATCCGCTTTTTGTCGCATCATTTTTAAATCTTCTCCCACAACCGAAATTGCCAAGTCAGCGGCACTTCCCGTCACAATTTCCATCACTTGGTCAATAATGGGTTGTCCAGAAGAAAAAGCAACCGAAGGTAAGTGTTGTTGTAAATCCGTTTTTATTTTATCCACCAACTCTTTTTTAGAAATGGTTTTACTCCATAAATCATAGTCTTTTAAACCGACTAAAATTTCATTTCTGTTAGCAGGAAATGGGTCAGTTCCATCGTCATTTCTACCTGTTTGGGTAATTACAAAAGCTATCTGAGGATATTTGGCAATAATTTTTCTTATTTTAGGAGCATAACTGGCGTTTTCTTGAATGGTGATTCCCGCAGGAAAATTTCCCCTCAAGAAAATCGAACCTTCGTCTAAGGTTGGCAAAAATTCTGTGCCTAATTTTAAGCCAAATAGGATAAGAATAGATACTACGGCAAATCCCACGATAACCGTTTTCTTGTAATATTTTAAAAGTTTTTCTAAGGTTTTAGCGTATATTTTGGCCAAAAAATCCAAGACATAATTTTTATGTTCTTTCATGGGTTTTTCCAAATTCGCCAAATCTTTTTTATAGCTGAACGAAATCAATACGGGAATAAAAGTTAAAGCGGCTATCATCGAACCAATAACGGCAAAAGCTAAGGTTAAAGCCATCGGAGAAAAAAGCTTTCCTTCCACTCTGGTCATTAACAAAATAGGCATATACGCTAAAATGATGATAGTAACGGAGAAAAATATTTCTCGTCCCACTTCTTGAGCGGCTTGCAACGTAATTTTAATAATCCCTTGCTTTTTCTCTTCAATCGTTGCTGTTCGATATTTTCTAATCAGATGTTCCGCCATCAAACATGCCCCATCCACAATTATTCCAAAGTCAATCGCTCCCAATGAGAGTAAATTGGCAGGAATACCCGTCAAGCGCATTAAAATAAAGGCAAATAATAACGAAAAAGGAATCGTTAAGGCTACCACAATGGCACTTCTTACACTTCCCAGAAAGAAAATTAATAAAATAATTACGATGGATATTCCTTCAAATAAGGTATGGGCAACTGTTTCCAGAGAGTGGTCAATTAAAAAGCTACGATCATACAATGGACGCAATTTAATTCCTTCTGGTAATTCGTTTTCTTCTAATTCCGCTATTTTGTCTTTTAATAACTTTAAGACTTCGCTTGGATTTTGATAGCGTCTGAGTAAAATGATGCCTTCAACCCCACTATTTACATCGAGACTGTCTTTTGTAACGGTGTAGCCCAAAACGCCACTCGGCGATGGGGGTGTAATTTCTACAGAAGCCACATCACGAATAAATACGGGCATTCCATTATCCGATTTTAACACAATATTTTGAATATCTCGCTCGGTTTTAATGGCTCCTAAACCACGAACCGCAAAACCCTGTCCACCCCGTGCTATGATATTTCCACCCGTATTCTGATTATTAAGATTTACTGCATCGGTTACATTCTGTAAGGTTAGGTTATATTTTCTTAGTTTTTCGGGAGAGGTAATAATATGGTATTGTTTGAGTGGACCGCCAAAAGTAACTACGTCTGCAATGCCAGGAACTTGCAATAAAGCAGGTTTAATAACCCAATCTTGTAAATCTCTCAATTCTGTTTGACTAAAATTATTGGGAGCTTCAACCACATAACGGTATATTTCACCAACTGCCGTACTCAACGGGGCTAATTCGGGAGAAACACCATTGGGAAGTGATGCACTGCTAAGACGTTCCAACACTTGTTGACGGGCAAAATAATCGTCCGTTCCGTCTTTAAAAGTTAATTGAACAACCGATAAACCAAAAATAGTACGACTTCTACGGTCTAAAACATTGGGTGTATTTTGCAAAGCACGTTCAATGGGAACGGTCACTTGTTGCTCTACTTCTTCGGCGGCTCTACCGTCGTATTTTGCTACGACAATAACGCAAGTATCCGCAATATCTGGATAGGCTTCAATTTTTAACTGGGTGAAACACCAGTAACCGACAGCCATGAGTACCATACTAATTGCAATAACAATCCATCTATTGCGTAAACTGAATATTAATAAATTTTTTATCATTTAATTCCACTGTTCAACTTCGTTGGTAATAATAAATTTGCTTTTTACTTTTGTCCTAAGTTTAGTTAATAAAGACCGTTAAACCTTTTACTTTATGAGCAATTAAGAATTGGATAATGACTTCTTATAAGGTTATTTCACCCAAGATTTCGTCTTGGTCAATAAACATTTGGGCTTAGCGCACGAGAATACTAATTATAATAGGGTTCCTTTTAATAAAATTGCCGCAATACTGAAGTAGATGATAAGTCCTGTTACGTCCACCAAAGTTGCCACAAACGGAGCGGATGAAGTGGCAGGATCAAATCCAACCTTCTTTAAAATAATGGGTATCATTGAACCACTGATTGTTCCCCAAATAACAATCCCAATTAGGGAAAGGAATATCGTTATCGCTACCAAAACATAATGTTCTGTATAATCAAACCAGTGAAACTGTTGCCAAAGTATTATTCTTATTAAACCAATGGTTCCCAACATTATTCCCAGTACTAATCCTGAGATTAATTCCCTTTTCATCACAAACCACCAATCTTTAAAGGTAATTTCTTTTAAAGCCATGGCTCGAATAATAAGCGTTGCCGCTTGCGAACCACTATTACCGCCACTCGAAATAATGAGCGGAATAAACAAGGCCAAAACCACCGCTTTAGAAATTTCCTCATCAAAATAGCCCATGGCGGAAGCCGTAAGCATTTCCCCAACGAAAAGCACAATTAACCATCCCGCTCGTTTTTTTATGAGCGAAAATAAAGGTGTTTTTACATACGGAAAGTCCAATGATTCCACTCCCCCAAATTTTTGAATATCTTCGGTATCTCTTTGTTCGGCAATATCCAAGACATCATCAGCCGTGAGGACACCAATTAGAATATTTTTGTCATTCACAACGGGCAATACTTCACGATCATATTCTTTAAACTTATCAATGGCAACTTCTTTAACATCCCGAATATTTAAGCTTACACAGAAACCGTCCAAAATACTTTCAATGGATTTTTGCGGTTCGTTTAAAATTAATTTTCTGATGGGAATATCATCAACCAATTCGCCGTTTTCATCAACCACGTAGATTACATTGATAGCCTCGGTGTCATTATGGTTAGAACGGAGATGTAGGATGGCATCTCCAATGGTCATTTTACGGGAGATAGCGGAAAAATCCGTGTTGATTATGCGAGCAATGCTGTTACTTGGGTAGCCTAAAAAATTATGCGTTTCCTTACGATTTTTTTCAGAAAGATATTCAAGAAAATAAGACTGTTCAACGCCAAAAATGTTTGAAAAAAAAGAAAAGCGGTCATCGGAAGGTAAATGATTGAGAATATCAGCGCCTCTATCTTTTGAAATACCTTTAATAATATGCAATTGCTTGTCGAAACTAAGATAAGCAAATACAACTGTTTGTGTCACTTTAGATAATGAAATAAACGATTGAACGGCATATTCATCGGGCAACGTAGCGATAAGTTCAGCCACATCATTGGGATGAACCAATCTTTTATCGTTTCCAGATTCTAATAAACCGCTAAAATCTCCCTTAAGAATTTTTGTTTTTAAATCTTTCATGTTTACAATAGGCTAGTATCCGAAACTTAATCCTTTCAATTGCATAACTCCTTTTATGGCAATTTCAACCCCTTTATTTATTCCGCTGAAAATGATAATTCTATCGCCAATTTGATCCCCAATGGTCACTTCTTTCCGTTGAAAAATTAATGCCCCATTTTTTATAAATACATAGTTTTTCCCTTGGACGGTAATAAGAGAATTTTTGTTAATGTTAATATTTTTCCCTTCACTAACGCCAAAAGATACCGTCGCAAACATTCCCGCTTTAAGCTTTTGACTGGCATTATTAAGACTAACTCGCAGTTTCAACATACGAGTGGACTGGTCAATCATATCCGCAACATCTTCAATTTTCCCCGTAAATTTTTCATTCGGGAAGGCGGTAAATTGTAAAAGACAACTGCCTCCTTCTTTGATTTTACTTATTTGATTTTCTGGAATATCACAAATAATAAAGGCTTTACCTGCGGGCGATTTCAATAACACTTGCGGATTAAATCCTCCCGTTTTCAACTTGGTTTCGTGTTCAATAATGGCAGTTTTCTCATTCGCTAAATCATTCTGAACCAATGCCAATTCAGTATCCGCACTCAATAAATCTACTTGGGCGTTGGCCAAATCTTTGCCCGTGCCAGCTCCATTTTTCAATAAATCTTCAAAACGATTTACCTCTACTTTTTTACGAGCGATTATCGCTTGCTTTTGTTGAATGATGACACCTTTTTGTTTAATATTTTGAATGTGTTGAATCAGAGTAGTGTAATTGGTGGCTAATTCAGCATTTTCAAATAAGATAATATTCTGTGAAGCACCCTCTCTGGAAGCCACCACAGTGGCCGATACTTTGGCAGGAGCGGATATTTCTGCGTTTAGTGATGAGCTACCAATGGATTCTGTTTCAAAAAACAAGGCACTTTCGGCACTTGGAAATACGATTTCCTTACCATTGTCTTTTACTTGAGGTGATAAGTTTTCTTGCTTACCATTTTTAATTTCTTCAGCTCCACAAGCCAAAAGAATAAATGAACTGAGAAAACAGATAAAAAAGTTATTTTTCATATTACTATTGAGCCATTTTATTGATAAATCCTGATGTGTAAAGCAATCTAATATAACTTTCTCGGTACTGTTGTAAGCTATTATAATAATATTGTTGCGTGTCTAACCAACTGCGTTGAGCTTCCAAAAAATCGACAATCGTTGTTCCTCCGTGTAAATAAGAATATTTTACACTACTCAAAATAGTTTCTGATTTGACCAATAAATCTTCGAAACTTTGAATATTCTGCTTTTGAACAATGTAGTTTTTATAGGAAATTGATAATTCTGTTTCCACTTGAAATTGAATTGTTTTTAGATCCTGCTCTGCTTGTTGTTTTAGTATTTTTGATTTCTGTATTTCTCCTTGATTTCTACTAAAAAATGGCAAATCAATTGTTCCATACACTCCCAAATAGGGAATTGAATTTTGAGGATTGTAAATAAATCCCAATTCTGGTTGCGGAGTTGCGAGTGCTTTTTGTAAGTTAATATTGGCTTCTGCTACTTTAACATTTGTTTTTGATGCCAGAATATCTGTTCTATCTAAAAGTGTTTTTTGTACGAGCGAATCCAAATCGGAGGTATAATCAAATACAAAATTATCATTAAAATCAAGGCTAATATTTTCGTCAACACCCAGTAAAAACCTCAAGTTAATTAATTCACTTTTGTAAATTTGTTCGTTGTTTTTTAGTTGCAAAGCGTATTGATTGGCTAACAATTCAGTACGAATAAGGTCTGTAGAAGTAATAACCTCTTTTGCTAATCTTATTCGATTGATTTTTGCCAAGCTGTCCGTGTTGTTTTTAGCAATTTGCAAAATATCTAATTGCTTCTTTGCCATCCACACATCAAGCCATTTTAAAGCCACATCCTGCAAAATATTTCTTTCAAATTCTTTATACGTTTTTTGAGATAAAATACTGTTCTGTTGGACGTATTCTATTTTTGCTCTTCGTAAAGCGGGTGTTTGAATAACCTTTGTCAGCTGCCACCAAACTTGCCTATTTTGGGGATTGAACCAGTCAGTGTTGCTTGGAAATGAAGAAGGTTTTGCTAAGAATAAAGTTTGATTATTGAGTTTCGGATTTGGACGAAGTTTTGCAGAAATAATATTAGATTCGACAACGGCTTGGTTAAATTGCTGTGTTTTCAACGTAAGATTATTCGCTTTTGCAACTCGTAAAGCATTTTGAAGATTGTACTGATTTTGGGCAGACGTTGGTGAAACGTTTAATAAAAACGTAATTACTGTTGTTATCAATAAACCTTTAATCTTCATATCTGACATTTTGCTTTAAAATTAATAAAGTGCAAAATTCAGACTTTGAGAATGAAAAGATTGTTAGATAGCTTTTAGAAAAAAATTAGAAAATCATTAGAACTTTAAATGTGTGGAATTTCGATGGTAAAATTTGACCCTTCATTTGGTAATGATTGAACACTAATATTACCGTTGTGAAGATTAATTATTTTTTTTGTGAGTGAAAGTCCTATGCCATTTCCTTCGGCATATTTTTTATTGATTCCTCTAAAAAAAGGAGTAAAAACATGGGGAATATCCTCTGGCACAATACCAAAGCCTTTGTCAATAAAAGTTAAGATGACATTTTTATTTTTTACGTTAATAAATACGGTGCTTTTTTTATCTAAAGAAAATTTACACCCATTTTCGAAAAGATTGGAGAAAGCAACTTTTAATAAATACTCATTTCCTCGCACCGATATGTCATTATCATTGTCAAATTCCCATTCATAGTGAATATCAATCTGATAGTCTGAGTTTTGTCTTTGAACTTGCTGACGGGCGTCCAGTAATACTTCATCTAATCGAATTTCTCGAAATGAGATTTCGGAAGGGTCGTAACTGGCTTTTGCGAAATCAAGTAAACTATTAGAAAGACGAGCCAACTTTTGGGCATCCTTTAGCGTATTTTGAATAACTAATTGATACTCACTAATGCTTCTTTCTCGGTGCGTGGCAAGGTCAAGTTCAGAAATAATGGATGATAAGGGTGTTCTTAACTCATGAGAAATATCAGAAACGAACTGTTGTTGAGCATTAAATGAGTGTTCCAATCGGTCAAGCATTTGATTGAAAGTATTAGACAGTTGGGATAGTTCATCTTTTCCAGCACTGTAATTAAGTCTCAAATCAAGATTTAAGGCACTAATATTTCTAACTTTATTGACAATTTCAGTTACAGGAGACAATACTTTTGTTGAGAAAAATCGTCCTGTCATATAAATAATGGCTATGGAACAGGCCAATACAATTAGGATAGTATCCCGCAAATATTTCATCTTCCTGTATCCGTATTGGTCATAGGCAGTGGCGATTATAATATAATTTTTTTGTTCAAACAGAAATAAAATTCCCACGACTTGCCAGTCCTGTTGATAAAAACTCAGAACTTTTTGCTTTTGTATATTAGCAATCATTTGTGGGGTTTCTTTAACAAAATCAATCTCAACAGCATCGTGATAAAGTAAATGAAAAGTAGTATCATAAATAGCCACTTCTACTTCATTAATGGTTTTACGGTTATTTTTGTAAATAGTTTGGAGCGTCTTACTATTAACTTTTGCCGTAAAAAAGAGTTGAGCTTTAGTAATTGCTTCATTTCTTAGTCTATTATAAAATTCAGTTTCACGGTTTTTATAGGCGGAATAATATATAAGAGCTGCAAATACCATCAAGATTGTTGCAGTAAGTACCGTAAACAAAAGGCTTAACTTTTCCCTAATTTTCATTCTTCTTTAAAGATAAAACCCATTCCAGATTTTGTATGAATAAGTTTTGGTTCAAAATCACGGTCTATTTTTTTACGTAAGTAATTTATATACACATCAATAAAATTAGTTCCTGTATCAAAATGCGTTTCCCATACCTTTTCGGCAATTTCAGTTCTTGATAATATTCGTTCACAATTTTGCATCATGTATTCAAGTAACTTAAATTCTTTGGGAGTAAGGTTAATGTTCGTTCCTGTACGATTGACTGTTTTTGTCTGATTATTAAGTTCAAGGTTTGCGTATTTCAGCAAGAAACCTTGATTTTTAACCGCTCTATTGGGACGATTTGTTAAGGCTCTGATACGCACGTGTAATTCTCTAAAATCAAAAGGTTTCACTAAGTAATCATTGGCTCCCGCATCAAATCCTTCTACTTTTTCGTCAGTAGTTCCCAAAGCTGTGAGCATAATTATAAGCATTTCGGGCTTAGCTGCTCGAATATCTTTACAAAGTTCTAAGCCCCCTAATTTGGGTAAAATAATATCTGTAATGATAAGGTCATACTCATTTTGCAAGGCTAATTTTTTCCCCATCTGACCATCATAAGCAATGGTTACATGGTAATCATTTTCCTCTAATCCTCTCTTAACCAGAGAAGCTATTCTTTCGTCGTCTTCGATTAATAATATATTCATTAGTTATTTTTGAGTTATTTGCTTTCTGATAGGCGAATAGTATCATTTGACATCAATTCAAATTCAATCCAAGTATCAGTCCATACCAAGGCTTGTTTTGGTAAATCCATGAATCTTGATTGACATCTAATAAATTGTCCAAACCGAGGCTCACTCCAATTGTCAGTTTGTTTACCGCAATAATTCCCGCAATCCCTTTCTGTAAAATAATACCATCATACTCTGTCGTTATCGCATTGTTAGTAGTTGTCGAAGTCATTATGGTATTGCCAAGTCCAACAAAAATACCCCCACTAAATCCAAAGTGATTAATTTTTCTCTTATAGTTTCCTAATGGATTTTTCTGATAACTTATCTGATAAACATCGGTTCTGTGTCCAATGTAAAGATTACCGTTGAAAGCGGTGTTGAGTTGAGTGGGAATGGGAATGACTTGTTTTACCTGCGGTCGTATTTTAAGTAGTGTTGTCAAAATATCAATGTCTAACGAAGGTTTAATAAATCGTTGCTTCACAGGAAAAAAAATATTTATTCGTTCGGGCAAATTCGTTGATATTTTAGAAGAAAGATTAGTAATTTTTATGCTATCAGCATTATTTTCGATGTAGCCATTGAATTTTTTATTATCAATTTTAAGTTGATACATTCCTTCGGCTAAATCGTATTTAGCATTATTCTGCAAGGTGACACAACTTGAAAAAAGGAGTGCAATTTGTATGATAATTATTAGATTTTTTAAATTCATATTACAGTATTCTTTGCATTTTAACTGATAAAATGATTGCAATAATTGCTATTATGCCAGATGTCGAAAACACTTCAGATACTAGGTAAACGCTAGTATATTTTCAAAGTTCATTCCATTGATATCAGCAAGAAAAATGCCGAAAATATCGTGACTAATTGCATAAAGTCGTTGCTATTTTCAGCATTAACAGAAATATAGATGTTCAATGAATACAAAAATATTAAAAATTATTGGTACTTGTACCGTAGCAAATTTCAATGAACAGTAATTTAATTTGGCTATTATAAGTCATTTAATCACAAATAAAAGGTTCATTATAAAACGTTTCTTTATAATGATACATTTTTAGAATAAAAAAACCTTCCAAACGTCGTTCAGAAGGAATAGTTATGATATCTTATTGATAAGGTGTAATATAAAAAATGTATCAACAAACCTCCTTACAATTCTGACTAAAAATTAAGGAGTCCGACAAAAGTTACAACAAATCATTTATCATTTTCTTAAAACTTTTTCCAATAGGTAAATCAATTTTTCCTGTAATCTCCAACGAATGAAGTTTTACCGTTTGAATGTATAGTTTATTGACTGCAAATCTATGGTGAATTCTGATAAAATTATCATCAAGGTCTTCTTGCAATATCTTATTAAGAGATTTTTTAAGAATATATTTTCTATTAACAGCATGAAGAAAACAATAATTTCCATCAGTTTCTAAAAATAATATCTCATTTAGTCGAATCTTATCGACATTATCTGATTTCCCTTTTAAAAACAGATATTTTTTATTCAAAGATGTACTTTTTTTCTCTTCACGACTGGCATTAATAGTATTTTCAATGGTTGATTGAAGGGTAAATTGATGAAATGGTTTGATTAAGTAGTGAATATTTCGATATTCTTTAGCTTCTTGAAAAACTTTAGGATTATGCGATTGAGTAATGAGAATTATGGGAATTATACTATTTTTTAATTTCTTTAATAATTCTATTCCTGTGGCACGCTTTTGTGTAAAAATATCAGAAATAATTATATCTACTGTGTGTATTTCGAGAAAATCAGTCAAAGCTTCAAGCTTTTCAAATATTCTAACTAATTTGAAGTTGTATTCACTTGAAGTAAACTGTGTAATCATTATCTCTATTTTTATACAATCAATAGGGTCATCTTCTAAAAGTACTATGTTAATGTCATTCATTTATATTATAAGAATCCTTGATAATGAAAAGATAAACTCTACCAAGATATTCTGTAAAAATGCTAAAAATTAAATAGTTAAAATACATATTAAGAGCCTTAAATGAAAAAATTATTTCAATTAGTTTAAGGTTCTTTTCTTTGAATTTGTAATTAAATACTGATGTTACGCAAGGTTACCCTAACGTAGTTATTTGATACTGATTATCTTTGTCTATGGAAAAAATGATGGATTTTTACACAGACTATTTGATTAGTAGCACCTGACAAACAAGTGCAACGGATTTCATCACTGACCACATACGAAATCTCTTTATATTTCTCTATCTTTTGTAATTCATCCGCTGTTGATTCCGCCTTCCATTCATGACTTCCTTGGCTCGTGATTGTGATTTTTCTTTCCAAATATTGTCCGTATTTTTAGTTTGTCCCTTGGACAAGTTCCCAACTTTTTTTAGTTTCACAAAACAAAAATAGGGAGAACTTTTTTTATTTGTTTGTACAGCCTAATTCTAAGATATGTTTAATGGTCGCTTTGGTAGTCATAGCGTATGTTTTAAGTATTCATCGGGGACTTGAAAAGAAAGTTGAAAAGAAGAAAATCTATAGGAATAAACCTTCTCGGCTGGCAATTTCATATTTCAGGCAAGGGCCTCCCTAGAGAAAGCCCTCTAACCTTTCCGTAAGGCTCTCCAGAAGAGTAGAATTATTGTCAGCAACATTACCAGAAGTAATTTTAAAAACCACTAATTGTCACCATGATGCTCATTCCCTCCAATCATTTTTATTGAATCAATATGCAAGATTCAAACAATTCACTATTAATTTATTAAAAACGTTATTCTTTGAAATAGCCTTCGTGAAGGATAATTATGGTCCAGGATTATCATTGGTTACAGACCTACAAATTAGTAAGAAAAGAAAGTTACCTGTTGATACTCCAAGTAATTTTATTGTTAATTCTTGGCAAAAAGTCATTGACAATCAAGAGATTAACCAAAGCCATGCCTACGAACTTTGTGTATTATTGGTGCTAAAAGATAGGCTTCAATCGGGAGATATTTTCGACTATGCGTCCCAGTTAAAAATTCTCGTAAGTTTACTAATTTTAATAGTTTTTTAATCTCAAAATCTCGTTGGGAGTCGGAATTAGACCATATTTGCCAATCTTTGGGAGGCATTGATATTATTGTCGAGATAGATGAAATGGCATCAGAATTAGCTTCGTTACTCAAACCGCTATCTGACTTATTGGAAGAAGGTACAGACATTCGATTAGAAAATGGAGAGTTAGTTTTGCCACCCATCAAAGCTGATGAACTAAGTGATTCTGCCAAATGATTAAGGGAACAAGTCAATTTGAGACTTCCCAAGGTGGAAGTATAGTAATTGAAAGGAAAAAATTAGCCAAAATAACATTGCTATTCTACTAAAATTTTTTTGATAACAAGTTTTTCATTTAAACTAATTTTAAGAAAATACATACCGTGTAAAGTATTTTGAAAATAGATTTCTTGCCCTTTTATGTCAATATCATAATTACGACCTAAACTATCAAAAAGCTGAATTTTAGCATCTTGGATTGAAAAGGGCATCAATAATTTAAAGTTGCCACAGTTTGGATTTGGATAAACTAATATTTCAGCTTCCTCAATATCAATTGTACTCAATACCATTTTAGGACATTGAAAGTTATTAATATTCCCGATTATTTTATCATTTTCGGTAAGGCGTATTTGAGCAGTTGAATTACCTTTTGGTAGATTAGTTAAACTTACAACAAATATATGCTTTGTGGCATCGGGTGTATTGGATAATTGAGCTAATAAATCAGGTCTTTGCAAATTGGCATCGTAAGTTTTTAAAAGTTTTTCATTCAATAAGAAATCTACTTTTACAGTCCTAGATAAATCGTTTTTATCATAAATCCACCCAATTATTTCTTCACATTCTGTACTAACCCACCCAGAAACATAGTCAGGAGTTATTAATCTTATTGGGTCTGTTTTTGGAGTTTCAGGCTTCGGACAATTAATTATTACTCCAGATTGTGTTAAAAACTTGGCGTCTTTCCAACAGGGCTTAACTTTTATAGTATGTTGCAAGCCATCCCGCCAAACAACACCTTTAGGGACAACATATTTAAAGCCGTGTTTCACCGCTTTCTCCCCATAATATTTTTGCAAATTGGGGTAATCCTCTTTCGCCAGTAAGTTGATATAGACTTTATCATCCACTAAAACTTCCACTTCTACTAATTGTCCAAGGTTATTCTTATTTAAAACCCAACCTGAAATTGTATCACAAGTTGCTACATCCACATATCCAACGTAATCTCCCTCTTGACAATAATCACATCTTTTGTAATAGTTACATATTAATTCATTAACTTCCTTACTTAATTCTTTCCAAATTCTATCTTTAATGGCTTGCATTCCTTTATCAGATGGATGTCTTGCTACATTTATATCATTAAAAAGCCCTTGGGCAGTATTGGTTTTATCGTTGTAAAGTCCTTTCAAATCAACGTAACGATAATTATATTTTTCGATAAAAGCTTGAAAAGCATAATCACGGGTATCACTCGACCAAAAACTATTTGAAACAACAACCCGCATTGCACGGTTATTAGCCAAGTATTTTACTAAGGCTTGCAAATATTTATGAAAATCTGGAATATTTAATTGCCAATCATCAATATTATCACCAAGACGAAGTACCAAAATGTCAGGATTAAAATTTTTGATAGTGTTAAGGTTAGAATTATCCAAATTGTAGCCTTGATAATTTTTTTCAAAATCTGCTACATTCAGTTCTTTAACTTCAATACTTGGTGAAATACTTTTAACTTCTTTTTCAATTAAGCGTACAAAATCTTTTTCTTTCGCAGATGCCGCCATCCCCCAATTACCAACCCATCCAATTTCAGGTGCGGGGCCATGCCCTGTAATACTATTTCCTAAAATCGCAATTTTAAGTGGATAGTTTTGAGCAGTGATTTTTACTAAAGGACATAAAGTAATAAATAATACTATGATAATTTTTTTTTCCATAAAATATTTAATGATTTATATCTTAAAGCGGGTTCTTCAACTAAATACCATGATATAATACTTAGGGGCAATACAATTAATGAACTCAACAAAAATAACTTTAAAATACTAATATTTGTTGTGTTAAAATTTACTATCATTTGTTGGATTGGAAAAGCATAGATATAAATTCCATAGGAAAAGTCTCCAAACTTACTAAAAGCATTTAGTTTCCCTTTTAAATTTGCCAAGTATAAAACTAGGTATGGCAAAGCAATGAAACTTATTGCTTTTATCATTGTAGAACTTGTGATATGCAATAATCCTAATCCAAACCATAAAAAAGCAATAACTACAAAGTAAACAAATCGAAATTGAACTTTATCCTTAAAAAGATACATAAGTGTCCCTGCCATAAAAAAAATTCCGAATTCAAGTGTATCAGTGAAAGATAGATGAATAAAAGGAATAAGTTTTAAAGGACTTGTATTAAAAATATAATAAGTTAAAATTGGAAAAAATATAATAAAAAGAATAAGAATTAAACTTCGTTTTTTGAAAAGATTAATTAATTGCAGAAATACTAAAAAAATATACATTGTTATTTCATAAGGTAAAGTCCATAATGAACCATTGACTGCTTTTTCTGGATTATTTTCAAATACGCCAGGTAAAGAATTCTGAATATAAGGGTATAGTTTTATTAATTTTAGGAATCTATAGGTTTCAGGTAACATCCAATAAGTATTGTATGACAAAGTTGTACAAATAGGCCCTACAACAAATACACATAATAGTAAAACTACAGTCAAAGCTGGAAAAATTCGTAACATTCTTTTCCAAATAAAACTTTTTATATTTTGAGAATTTTGTAAACTCTGACTTACTAAATATCCACTAACAATGAAAAAGATACAAACACCCATGTGTGAAGTTGGGAATATTCCTTGAGAGGCGATGGTGATATAATCGTAACTCCCTCTACCTGTAAGAGGATAACAATGGCCGAATAGAACTAAACTGGCTGCGATAAACCGAATTAGATGAAAGTTATTTTTCATTTAGATAAATTATTATTAGTTTAGAAGTTCAAATATATCAATAAATCTAATTGTTTTAAAATGTGTTTAGCTTTTTATGACTTCTTCAGTTAGAAAAGTATCATATTGGGAAGTACTAGTATGGCTAATTTTGGAATGGGAGAGTTATAAGAAAAAAGTGATAATGAAGTAATTCAAAAAGTAAATTCAAAACTTAGAATTGAAATGTTAGATTTTTTTAATGTAAATACCACAAAAAATCAAGTAAGGTAGTAGATGAACAGTTATTAAAATTCGATACCACCCTAATTATTGATTGTTATTCTTCCCCAAACGAGCCGTTAAATTGTGACTTAAATCAAACTTTGACTTAATCAGATTTTAATATCGGAACCAGGTTGAACGCATTTAAAAATGCAATTTTGAGTTTAAAATCAATGAATAGTACAATTTTATAACTGTAATTTTGCCAGAAATAATAAATTGATGAAAATTTGAATCTGGTTTTAGGTTTATGTTAACATAAATACTT
>JANXRS010000394.1 GCA_025356745.1 Arcicella sp. | reverse complement strand
TCAGGAGTGAATTTACGCTTGCTGTGCTTGTTCATAATACCAAATTTAGCAATACTTCCGTCTTATTGAAAGGTTGTCCTAAATTTGGGGTACATTATAAATCTTACAAAAACCAATGCCTCTATAAAAAATATAGTTTTCAATCATTTTGCTGATAATAAACTCATGCAAACGGTTGTTAAACCTGCGGTGTTTTTATTTCCAATGGAAAGATGGAGGCTTTACAGTGAATTTAACGATGGAATTAACACAGGCGGTTACATTAAATATGTAAAACTTTTTGGCATTTTGGGCATCATTATTTTATTAATTGCTTGCATCAACTTCATGAATTTGAGTACGGCTCGTTCAGAAAAACGTGCTAAGGAAGTAGGAGTTCGGAAAGCTATGGGGTCTGGAAGAAGAGAGTTAATTGGTCAGTTCTTGAGTGAATCTTTGGTAATTTCATTTATTGCCTTGACGTTGGCTCTACTCATCGTTGAACTTGTGTTGCCGTCTTTCAATAAACTTACTGAAAAAGAGGTTTCACTACAATTATCAAATCCACTTTTTTGGGGTATTATGTTAGTTTTTACCATATTTACGGGGCTGGTAGCTGGAAGTTACCCTGCTCTTTATTTATCCTAGTTCAATCCCGTACAAGTACTTAAAGGAACAATTAGGGTTGGCAAAAGTGCTTCATTGCCTCGTCAAGTATTAGTGGTTTTACAATTCACCTTTTCAATTGCATTAATGATTGGAACCGTAATTATTTACCAACAAATACAATACGGCAAAAATCGTCCGATTGGATACGAAAATAAAGGCTTACTATCAGTTTTTAGTTCTACTGATTTAATCAAAAATTATGACCCGCTCCGTAATGAATTATTAGCTTCGGGCGTTGTGTCTTCTATTTGTAAAGCTTCGTCTCCTCCTTACCAAATGTGGAGTAATAATTCTGGATGGGAATGGAAAAATTCTAAGCCCGATGATAAATCGGCCATTTTTAATACCATTGCCGTCAGCTATGATTACATAAAAACCATGCAAATTAATCTTAAATCGGGAAGAGATTTCTCCAAAGAATTCACTTCTGATTCGTCGGGTGTGATTTTAAATGAGGCAGCCGTTAAACGTATGGGACTTAAAGAACCAATCGGCGAAATGTTAAAATGGAATGGTCAAACTCGTAAAGTAATTGGCGTAGCTCCTAATATGCAGATGGATTCTCCGTTTGAGGTTATTCGTCCTATGACCATTGTTTTTGCTAAAGATTGGGTTAATGTACTTTGTGTAAGAATAAATCCTACTATTTCTGCCTCAGAAGCCCTCAAGAAAATGGCTCCTATTTTTGAGAAATATAACCCAGGCTATCCATTTGAATATCAATTTACGGATGAACAATACGCTAAGAAATTCAATTATTTAGAGCTTATCGGAAAACTTTCTTTGGTCGTAGCATTTTTGGCAATTTTCATTTCGTGTTTAGGCTTATTTGGCTTGGCCTCATTCATGGCAGAACAACGAACCAAAGAAATTGGCGTACGAAAAGTATTAGGAGCAACGGTAATGAATATTACTACTTTATTGTCGAAAGATTTTTTAAAACTGGTCATTATTTCCATCGCCATTGCTTCGCCGATAGCCTATTTTGCTATGAAAAACTGGTTACAGGATTATGAATATCGGATAGAAATTGGAGCGGGTGTATTTATTTTAGTAATGATTATTGCCATTATAATTGCCTTAGCAACCGTGATTTACCAAGCGATTAGAGCGGGGTTGGCTAATCCTGTGAAGAGTTTGCGGACGGAGTAAAATAATTTTCCTCTTATTTAGACCATTTTCGGAAGTCGTTAAAAGAGCATAACTATCTAATTATAAAAATTAGATAGTTATGCTCTTTCAACGACTTCTATTCAAAATAAATTTTTACAACAAATTGAATTCTATTTCCCTCTCAAAGAATTAATCCAAGCCGCAATCTTTTTCACATCCGCTTTTGATACATTGGTCATGGGTGCCATGGGTGTGTAACCTGGCCAATTGTCGGGTTTTGGTTCGTAAATTAAGGCTTCAATTTGTTCGTTAGTATAATGGCGTTTAGCTACCTCTTTATACGAAGGTCCTACGGCACGCTCACCTATTTTATGACAAGCTAAACACGTATGTTTCATCAATAATTTTGTTGCCTCCGCATCCGTAATTATGGTCGATTTCATGGCTGATGGCGTTACGGTAGGTGTTTTTAATTTCGTTTCCCCTTTCGTTGCAGCCGCTACGCCCGCCGTTGTTGGCATAGCTTCTTTCATCTGATTATCGGGAGTATTTGCCTTTGTTCCTGCATCCACACGCTCACGTTCTACACGAGTTTTAGGGGTTACTAAAACAATATTTGCCTTTTCGCCTTTCGGAATATTATTCAACGTATAATAAGCCGAACCGTGTAATAATGGTAAATTATCCTTCGCTGAACGCACACTTTCAGGCTTAATTTCATGAACGTAACCTTCTCGTAAATCATCCACTACGATTCTAACTTTCAGCCCATCTTCCGAAGCTTTTGCTCCT
>JANXRS010000380.1 GCA_025356745.1 Arcicella sp. | reverse complement strand
GCCAATGCTTTTGGCAGAAGAATTGGAAGTTACGCTCGACCAAGTGGAAATCCGAAATACGGATGGACAAGGCAAATATGGTTCGCAACAATCGGGCGGTTCATCGTCTGTGAATTCTCGTTGGATTCCCATGCGTACTGCTGGGGCAGCGGTGCGAGAAATGTTAATTTCAGTCGCCGCTACTAAATGGCAAGTGCCGGTAAGTGAGTGCTTTGCGGAAAATGCAAAGGTTATTCATAGACCAACTAATAAAGCCTTTACTTACGGCGAGTTGGTAGCGGAGGCTTCAAAATTAGAAGTTCCTAAAACGCCAAAACTTAAAGACCCGAAGGATTTTAAACTCTTAGGTAAATCAATTCCACGTCCAGAAATTCCTTCCAAAGTAAACGGAACGGCTGTTTTTGGCATTGATGGCGATGTACCGGGAATGTTATACGCCAGCATTGAACATTCTCCAACAATTCATGGAAAAGTGTTAAGTTATGATGGGGCGGATGCCATGAAAGTAAAAGGTGTAAAATTTGTATTAAAAACTGAAAGGAAAATGCCTCACAAAACCGTTGAGGCCGTGGCAGTAGTAGCGGATAATTATTGGGCAGCTTTGAAAGGACGAAAAGCCTTAAAAATAAAATGGGATGCAGAAGGTTCGGATAAAATATCTACGGATTCCTATTTTGCTGACCTTCAAAAATTGGCGAAAACTAAAGGCGAAATATATAAAGATAATACTAAGGGCGATTTTCCAAAAGAATTTGCAGAAGCAACTCAGAAATTAGAAAGCTACTATCAAACACCATTTGCGGCTCACGCTGCCTTAGAACCACAAAATGCTACGGTTTGGGTGCAAGGAGATAAAGTGGAATTGTGGGCACCTGTACAAGCCCCTGACGGAGTTATGCAAGATGTTGCCAATTATCTAAAAATAAAACCCGAAAATATAAAAGTGAATGTGCCATTTATGGGCGGTTCATTTGGAAGAAAAGCCTATTACGACTACGTGATGGAGGCTGTGCATATTTCAAAACAAGTAAATGCTCCGATAAAAGTTATTTGGACACGTGAGGACGATACAACGCAAGGACCTTTCCGCCCAGGAATGGTGTCGGTAATGGAAGGTGGTTTGGATGCTAACGGTGCAGTGGTTGCTCATAATCATAAAATTGTGGGTAGTTCGATTCAACATCAAGTTTTCAAAAATCCGTTGAAAAATGAACCAGATTCGTGGGCTCCAGAAACGGCAAATATGGAAGATAGTCCCTATAATTTTGGTAGTCGGACGATGAGTTTTCATTTGGCTGAAACTGACATTCCAATTTTATGGTGGCGTTCGGTTTATTCATCGACTACCGCTTTCGGACAAGAGAGTTTTATGGATGAATTGGCACACGCTGCCAAAACCGACCCACTGGCTTTTCGTTTGGATATGTTAGCAGATTCTCCAAGATTCAGTAGAGTATTGCAGACCTTAGCCAAGAAATCAAATTATCATCATAAATTACCTGAAAATCAAGCAATTGGCATTGCCATTGCTCGTTCGTTTGGGTCAATTGTGGCTCATGCCGTAACAGTTTCAACGCAAGGTAAGGGCGTGAAAATCGAGAAAGTTGTGTCGGTAATTGATTGTGGAATGACGGTAAATCCAAATAATATTATCGCCCAAACTGAAGGAAATATTGTAATGGGAATAACAGCGGCTATTAAAAATGATATTACTTTTAAAGATGGAATGGCAGGACAAACTAATTTTCATCAGTATAACGTTATGAGAATCAATGAGATGCCAAAAACGGAAGTTCATATCATCGAAAATCAAGAAGCCCCAAGTGGTGTAGGCGAACCTGGACTTCCACCAATTGCCCCTGCTTTGTGTAATGCCATTTTTAATTTGACGGGGAAAAGATTGAGGACTTTACCTTTTGAGATTGATAATATTGTGTAAATTCTAAATTTTTTAAATACACACATTATGAAAAAGATACAAATCCTGTTTTTTTTAATTCTGTTTTATTCATGTAAATCAGAAGAGCCTCTAAAAGATAATGAACTTGTTGGTACTTGGAGATTGGTTTCACGTTGTATGTCTGAGGATAATAATCCGTGTGTAGAAGAAATTTTACCTTACAACAAATTTGTGTATGTTAGTTTTCAAAATGGCAGAACATTTATCCAAACGTACAAAAATACCACACCAAGAGAATATTCTTTTTGGGGAGTAACAGGAGGAGGATATGAAATAGAAGGACAGAAGATAAGAATTTATTCAAATACTTCTTCGAGTTTAGCAGGGCAAATATTTGATATTGACTTTAAAGATTCTCAAAATCTTAAAATTAAAACGAAGTCAAATTTATTGACATTATCTTATACTTTTACGAAGGAATGAGTTTTCAGACTAATTGATTTAGTGTAATTTAATCAGTTTTTAAAGCGGTTTTATACGGAATTAACTCGTATAAAATCGCTTAAACGGAAAATATTATACGCAAGTTTTAATGGAAAAACGGGTTGAAAAATTGATGCTTTCAAGAACGAGACGCAGCCTCGTTATCTCACAGGTAAATCCAACCGTGCTTTGGTAAATCAGGCAGATGTGGAAATGAATTTAAAAGTAGATGATTCTATAGTTAAGTTTGAGTAATCTGTTTACCCTCATCATCTTCGTTTTCCTTATACTCATCGTTATTATCTTCGTCTTCAGTATCTTCTTCCTCATCCTCCAGTAAATCTGAATCTTTATCCAATGAATCACTTAAAAAAGTCATAAAAGATTTTATCTCAATTAATTGGTCAATCACGGCTTGATTTACATTTTTTTTCTTCCTTTTATTATCCAACGCCTTTTTTGCACCTTCAATCGTATATCCTTGGTCTTCAACCAATTCAACGATTTCTTGAAGATGTTTGATGTCATCTTGAGTATATTTTCTGTCGCCCGAACGGTCACGTTTTGGGGTCAATGTGGGGAATTGTTCTTCCCAAAAACGGAGTTTCGAGATGTTCATTTCAAACATCTGAGCAACTTCCGAAATTGAATAATAACGTTTGGTTAGTTCCATGAATTTAAAACACGAGTAAGGAAACGTGTTGAAGCAATTAATATGTTTTCATCAACCTGTCAGGTATCAAAGACAATTTTATGTAAATTTGCGGACTTTTAACAGTAAAATCGAATAATTTACAAGATAAAAAACAAATCATTAATTCGGAAATAAGTTTTAAGTTATTAGTTATCTGTCAACAGCTTTCTGCTTTTAGATTTAATATTAAGGGATTAGATTCCTGCTCAATAACTATTAACGATTAATTATTAACTATTAACTATACATGACTTCCAGACAAATACGTCAGCAATTTTTAGATTTTTTTGCTTCAAAAGGGCATTTAATTGTGCCTTCTGCACCACTCGTTGCAAAAAACGACCCAACCTTAATGTTTAACAATTCGGGTATGGCTCAATTCAAAGATTTTTTCTTGGGCAACGGCACACCTCCTTCAAAACGCATTGCCGATACCCAAAAATGTTTGAGAGTTTCGGGTAAACATAACGACTTAGAGGACGTTGGATTTGATACTTACCATCATACTATGTTTGAGATGTTGGGGAACTGGTCTTTTGGGGACTATTTCAAAAAAGAGGCGCTGGCGTGGTCTTGGGAACTTTTAACAGAAGTTTATAAATTACCGAAAGACAGAATTTACGTATCTGTTTTTCAAGGAGATGAAAAAGATGGCGTGCCTTTCGACCAAGAAGCGTATGATATTTGGAAATCCATGGTGGGAGAAGACCGCATTATATTAGGTAATAAAAAAGATAATTTCTGGGAAATGGGCGAAACTGGACCTTGTGGACCCTGTTCAGAAATTCATATTGATTTACGAAATGCCGATGAAGTTGCTAAAATTTCGGGTAAAGATTTAGTGAATAATGACCATCCGCAAGTGGTCGAAATTTGGAATAATGTTTTTATGCAATTCGAGCGTATGGCGGACGGTTCGTTGGTGTCTTTGCCTTCAAAACACGTAGATACGGGTATGGGTTTTGAAAGACTTTGCATGGCGATTCAAGGAAAACAGTCGAATTATGATACAGATGTTTTCTCAAATACCATTAAATTTATTGGCGATAAAGCGGGTAAAGTTTACGGTCGTAGCGACGAACCGTTCGATAAATGGGCTGATATAGCCCTAAGAGTAATTTCTGACCATATTCGTGCCATTGCTTTTGCGATTGCCGATGGACAATTACCTTCAAATAATAAGGCAGGTTATGTAATTAGACGTATTCTTCGTCGTGCGGTGCGTTACGGATATACGTATTTAGGTTTTCGTGAACCATTTATGAATACCATCATTCCAATGTTAGCTGACCAATTCGATGGTGTTTTTCCAGAATTAAAGGCTCAACAAGATTTCATTCAACGAGTGATTTTGGAAGAAGAAAATTCATTTTTGAGAACTTTGGAAACTGGTTTGAAACGTTTAGATGAAATTATTTTTCAAACTGAAAAAGGTGGAGTTATCAACGGAGATATTGTTTTTGAATTATCAGACACTTTTGGATTTCCTGTTGATTTAACCGCTTTGATTGCCCGTGAAAATGGGCTTTCAATTGATGAAGAAGGTTTTAAAATAGCCCTTCAAGCTCAGAAAGACCGTTCTCGCAAAGATTCAACTAAAGAAGCAACTGATTGGGTTATTGTTTCGGATGAAGATTTTGACTTTGAATTTGCGGGTTATGATGAAACAGAAACCCAGTCAAAAATTATTAAATATCGTAAAGTAAAAACCAAAACGGGACAAGAATATCACATCGTTTTGGATAAAACACCTTTCTACGCCGAAATGGGTGGACAAGTGGGAGATTCAGGGCTGTTGGCTGTTGGCAATCAGCAGTCGGCACAAACGATAGCAATTTCTGATACGAAGAAAGAAAACGATTTATTTATTCATATCTCATCGGATAAAGGTTTCGATAAATTCATAGCGTCATACAATCAGTTGAATGCCGACAGCCGACAACTGATAGCCAAAATAGATACCAATAGAAGACAGAGAATTACACAAAATCACACAGCTACGCACTTAATGTTGTCGGTAATGCGTCAGGTTTTGGGTTCACATATTTCTCAAAAAGGTTCGTTTCAAAGTGAAGAAGTCACTCGTTTCGATTTTTCACATTTCTCGAAAGTTACGGATGAAGAATTAGCGAAAATAGAAGCTATTGTTAATCAAAAAATTCGGGAGAATATTAAATTGGATGAAAAACGAAACGTGCCAATTCAAGAGGCGGTGGCATCGGGTGCAACGGCAACTTTTGGTGAAAAATACGGTGATTTTGTAAGAGTTATTACTTTCGACCCAACGTTTTCGGTTGAACTTTGTGGGGGTACTCATGTGCCTGCAACGGGCGAAATCGGAATGTTTAAATTTGTCGCTGAAAGTTCAGTTTCTGCGGGTGTACGTCGTGTGGAGGCCTATACAGGTGAAAAAGCCATGACAGAAATCAATAAGCAATTAGCTATTGTGGAAGAAATAAAAGAGCTTTTCAAAGGACAAAATGACCTTGTAAAAGCGGTGAAAGCCTTACAAGAAGAACGCAATTTGTTAGCCAAAAAAATTGAGATTTTAGAGAATGAAAAACTCCAAGAAATAAAAGAAAGATTGTACGCTAAAATTATTTCCGTTGGCGATATTAACATGATTGCCGAGGTAGTGGAAGTTCCTTCAGCCGATGCACTGAAGCAATTAGCGTATGAATTGAAAGCAAAAATTGGCGATTTATATTGTGTTTTAGGGGCAGAAGTAAACGGAAAACCACAATTAGCGGTAATGATTGCCGAGAATTTAGTGGCATCAAAAAACTTAAATGCGGGACAAATAATCAAAGAAATTGCCAAAGAAATCAAAGGTGGCGGAGGGGGTCAGCCTTTCTTTGCAACAGCAGGTGGAAATAATGTTTCTGGGCTTAAAAATGCGGTTGAGAAAGGGAAAAGTTTTGTTTCGTAAAGACGTTCAAATTACCATAAATAAACTATAAAATACTCAATAATACAGGGTATGTATTTTCAAAAAGCTCTAAAAACGAAACTTTTTAGAGCTTTTTGCTTGTTGTTTTATTACATGGAAAAGTACATTTCTTATATCTCAAAATTCGTTTTTCTGACTCTGATTTTACTAATTTTGAGTTTTGGAACGGTTGTTTACTTCTATTATGATTATTCGAAACCTGTTCCTGTTTTGGAAAGACTTCAGTTTTTCTGTGGAGTCCTTGATGTTCAAAGTAATCCAATCGCAAATACACCTAACCAAGCATTAGGCGAACAAATTTTCAAAAATAATTGTGCAACTTGTCATGCGGCAACTGGTGAAATTGTGGTCGGTCCAGGGTTAAAAGGAATTGCAAAAAGAAAACAAATTGATTGGATTATTAAATGGGTAAATAATCCTCAAAAAGTAATTAAAAGTGGAGATAAATATGCGGTAAATTTATATGAAAAATTTAATCGTGCTGAAATGACAGCTTATCCAAACTTGAAAAGAGAGGAAATTATCTCCGTCATTTCCTATATAGATAATCAGTAAATCTTTGAAAAATATCCCTCCAACACCCCCAGAAATAACTCAACGAGCCATCCTGAAAATGAACAATTTGGGTAGCCAAGGCAAGCCATTTCTTTTCATAATTGATTATGAATTGAAACAGCCTATTGTTTTGACTTTGGAAGAGATTAAACAAGAAAACATCTTCTATAAAATTAATGATAAAACGAATTTTACTTCTGATAAATCTCCCTTTGAAAGGCCCCTTTATTTAGAAAAATTCCCTATTAGTTTTCAAGAATATTCGAAGTCGTTTGATTTTGTAAAACAGGCTATGTTGCGTGGAGATAGCTTTTTGACGAACTTAACGAAGCCAACGCCTATTAAGGTTAATTTGTCTTTACTGGAAATTTTTCAACAAAGTCGGGCGAAATATCAGTTATACTTCAAAGATAAATTTGTACTGTTTTCTCCAGAAATATTTGTTCAAATTCAAGAGGGGATTATTTCTTCTCACCCAATGAAAGGTACCATTTCGGCAGATATTCCTAATGCTGAAACGGTGATATTGAACGATAAAAAAGAATTTGCCGAACATACTACCATTGTTGATTTAATCCGTAATGATATTAGCATGATTTCTGAAAAAGTGTGGGTTGAAAAATTTAGATATATTAGTAGAATTCACACCCACGATGGAGATTTGTTACAAGTAAGTTCCGAAATTTGCGGAAAACTTCCAGCAGATTATCAAGCACAAATTGGAACTATTTTGTTCAAATTATTACCTGCAGGTTCAATCTGTGGAGCGCCAAAACCCCAAACGTTAGCCATTATTAAAGAGGCTGAAAATTATGATAGAGGTTATTATACGGGCGTTTTTGGAATATTTGATGGGAAAAATTTAGACAGTTCCGTAATGATTCGCTTCATCGAAAAACAAGAAGATAAAAGTTTAATTTTTAAAAGTGGGGGAGGAATAACGGTCTTTTCGGATGCTCAATCGGAATATCAAGAAATGATTGATAAAATATATTTGCCGATTTTTTAGTACAGGGTACAAAATTGTCTTTTTCAAAAATGTGGAAACAAGAAATACATAAATTTTTAGAAATTAATCAAATACCTTTTGAATTTGTTAATAATCAATCTGTATTTGAGTTAATTTTTTTGCCACAATCTTCGCTTTATTTGCACCTAATTAACCTCCAAACTTTCCAACAAAATCAGCTTCCAATAGCCTATTTTCAAGATATTTCTGATAAACTAAATGCTCAAAACCAAAGAGTAATTCACCTTTGGGAGGATGTTTATTTGTCTAAACCCGAATTAGTAAAGTCTCGAATTTTGGCAATTTTAGGCACATTTACACGCCTCCATGCAAGGCATTGTTTTATTGAAAGAATTGATAAGCCTACGGCAGATATTTTTTTGGAAATCAATCATTTACAAGGTTCAGTTAAGGCTAAATTTAAGTATGGATTATTCCTAAAACCTCAATATGTTGAAAGATTTATGAATACGGTCGTATGTGGAGAAAGAGATAATGATATTCCTAAAAAAATTGGTCCCTTATTGATTGCCTTAGCTACTTTTAGCGGAGGACGTACGATGAAAGAGGGGGAAAGAGCAGACAAGCGGTCGTATGAACTAATAAGGTTTGCATCATTGAAAGGGTATGTAGTTGTGGGAGGTATGGATAAACTAATGAAAGCATTTTTGGAAGAACATCAACCCGATGATATTATGACTTATGCTGATCGTGATTGGTCGGATGGGCGAAGCTACTTTAAGTTGGGCTTTACAAAAATAGAACATTCATTACCACAAACTTTTTACGTCAATTTATCAACTTTGAAACGGATATCTATCAAATGGTTAATTGAGGATAAACATCTGGAAATTTTTAATGCAGGAAGTATGAAATTTATTAAGTATCTCTAATTCTTTAATTAATCCCCTTAAAGTCCTAATTTTGTAAAAAAGGTTTTAGATTTTAGGTGTCAGGTATTAGTCAAAACAGAAATTCTCTGTAAAACTAATAGCTAAAACCTAACATTTAACCACTAATATCTTAGATATAATGGAATATAATTACAGAGAAGTAGAACAGAAATGGAGACAGTTTTGGGAGGATAATAAAACTTTCAAAACAGAGATAAACCATTCAAAACCAAAATATTATGTAATGGATATGTTCCCATATCCATCGGGTGCGGGGCTACACGTTGGGCATCCGCTTGGATATATCGCCTCGGATATTATTGCTCGCTACAAACGTTTGAAAGGCTTTAATGTCTTGCATCCAATGGGTTTTGATTCTTTCGGTTTGCCTGCCGAACAGTATGCTATTCAAACTGGACAACATCCTGCCATTACTACCGAAGAAAATATTGCTACCTATATCCGACAGTTGAAACAAATTGGTTTTAGTTATGATTGGAGTAGAGAGGTTCGTACTTCCGATCCCAATTATTATAAATGGACGCAATGGATTTTTATGCAGTTATTTAATCATTATTATGATAAAGATGAGAATAAAGCCCTGAAAATCAGTGACTTGATTATTCGTTTTGCTGAATCTGGAAATAAAGTTGTCAATGCGGTTTGTGATGAAGATACTGAAATTTTTACGGCAGAGGAATGGAATGGAATGACCGAACACCAACAGCAAAGCCTATTACTGAAATATCGTTTGACCTATCCTGATGAATCGGTCGTGAATTGGTGTCCAGGATTAAAAGCAGTTTTGGCAAACGATGAAATAAAAGATGGCGTTTCTGAACGGGGCGGATTTCCAGTTGAACAACGGAAAATGAAGCAATGGGCAATGCGAATTACTGCCTACGCCGACCGTTTAATTGATGGATTGAATGAAGTAGATTGGTCAGATTCAATGAAAGACCAACAACGAAATTGGATTGGCAGAAGTACAGGAGCTTCGGTTAGATTTGCGGTTGATACGATTTTAGATAAAGTAAATACGCCTCCTTTTATCGAAGTTTTTACCACAAGAGTAGATACTATTTACGGTGTTTCTTTCATGGTAATTGCTCCTGAGCTTGAATCAGTCCCATTTTTAACCACTCCAGAACAAAAAGAAGCGGTTGAAGAATACGTGAAATGGGTAGCTTCAAGAACTGAATTAGACCGTATGTCAGAAGTTAAAAAAGTGTCAGGCGTATTCACTGGGAGCTATGTTATTAATCCATTCAATGACGAAAAAGTGCCTATTTATTTGGCAGACTACGTCTTGGCGGGTTACGGAACGGGGGCAGTAATGGGCGTACCTTCAGGCGACCAACGGGATTGGAATTTTGCCAAGCATTTTAATTTACCAATCGTTCCTATTTTGGATGCTCAAAAAGAAATGGACGTTCAAGCTGATAATACCAAAGAAGGAAAATATATTAATTCAGGTATCATCAATGGTTTGGATTACAAAGAAGCGACAAAAGTTTTAACGCAATTTTTGGAAGAGAAAGCCATCGGAAAAGGTAAAATTCAGTACCGTTTGCGAAATGCCGTTTTTAGTCGCCAACGATATTGGGGAGAGCCTGTACCAGTGTATTTCAAAGGTGGTTCGGGCGGCGAACCGCTGCCTTATTTGATTGAAGAGTCTGAATTGCCTTTAACCTTGCCAGTGATTGACAAATACCTTCCGACCGATACGGGAGAGCCACCTTTGGGACGTGCGGAGGGTTGGAAATATAAAGGAGAATACGAATATGAGTTAAGTACAATGCCAGGTTGGGCGGGTTCTTCGTGGTATTGGTACCGTTATATGGATGCTCAGAATGCAACGGAATTTGCTTCCCAAGAGTCAATCAATTATTGGAAAGCGGTTGATTTATACATCGGAGGCTCAGAACACGCAACGGGACATTTATTGTACAGCCGTTTCTGGAATAAATTTTTGAAAGATTTAGGGCTTGTGCCAGAAGAAGAATTTGCCAAGAAATTGATTAATCAAGGCATGATTTCAGGACGATCTAATTTTGTGTACTGTATCATCGTAACAAATGGTCTAAAACCAGCTAATACCGATATTTACGTTCCAATAAGTTATTATCTTAAATATGAAAATGGTGATTTGTCTACACAAGATTTTCAAGAATTGATTAGTGAAACACATGGTACAGATTTTTTAGAAAAGTCCATAAATCCCATGTTTAAAATAATTCGTTTAAGGGTGAATGTTGATTTTGTCGATAATGATATTCTTGATATTGAGAAGTACAAAGAGCATTTTAACGAAGCAAAATTTATTCTTGAAGATGGGAAGTATACTTGTGGATGGGAGGTTGAGAAAATGTCAAAATCTAAATACAACGTTGTCAATCCAGATATTTTAGTTGATAAAGTTGGGGCTGATACCTTGCGTTTATACGAAATGTTCTTAGGACCTTTGGAACAAGCCAAACCTTGGAATACCAACGGAATTGACGGTTCTTTCCGTTTTATCAAAAAGGCTTGGCGTTTATTCTATGACGATTTAGGCACTTTTAAAGTAAAAGATGAGGCTCCAACACCTGCCGAGTTGAAGGTTTTACATACCGCCATCAAAAAAGTTGAGGAGGATTTAGAACGCTATTCTTTCAATACAGTTGTTTCAACGTTGATGATTTGTGTGAATGATTTAGGTTCGTTGAAATGCTCTAAAAAGGCTATTTTGCAAGATTTAGTTATTTTAATGTCACCTTACACGCCACATATTGCGGAGGAATTGTGGACGATTTTGGGTAATGAAGCAGGTACAATTTCTTACGCAAATTTCCCTAAATTCAATCCCTCTTATTTGGTAGAAGCCAATTTTGAATATCCAATTTCTATTAATGGAAAAGTGAGAGCCAACATTTCATTCCCAACAGATGCTCTTCCTGCGGACATTGAGGCAGGTGTTTTAGCCAATGAAGTCGTCCAGAAATGGTTGGAAGGAAAAGTGCCTAAAAAGGTAATTGTTGTGCTTAAACGGATTGTAAATGTTGTTCCTTGATATGTTGGGAATATGGAATAAAGATAACAGTTGATTTATCAAGCGATTATTGATTAATTTTCTTGACATTTAAAATTGAAATCCTTATCTTTGCACCTCTAATTACAAAAAAGATATTTAAACAAAAACATAATATGCTGATTATCAATATCAAAGAAAACGAGTCAATCGACAAAGCGTTAAAAAGATTTAAGAAAAAATTTGAAAAGACTGGTGTAGTTAAACAACTTCGTCGTCGTGGTGCATTTATTAAGCCATCAATTACTCGTCGTACAGAAATGATTCGTGCTTCATACAAGCAAATAACTTACGGTAACGAAGAGGCATAGTCCTTTGATGTATATTTATAACATTTATGTTATCAATTTAATCGAGAATTAAGCCGATAACCGTCAGCAACAAATAGCGTTAGAATGAACTGAAAAGTTTGTTTTAACGCTTTTTTATTGATGATTGTACACGAATTTAATGGATTAGACACAGATTTTATTAATTTTATGGATGCTTGATTATCAAAATTCACCTAAATACTTATTTCATAAATCAGTTTTATAAATATCTTGTTCATTTAAAAGCCTTAACTTTCATCCGTGTCTAATCCGTAAAATCTGTGTGCCATCATCATGAACGAAATAATCTCTTTCTTTCTCAAATATATTAAATACGAAAAGCGTAGTAGTGAACATACTGTTACGGCATATAGTATTGATATGAAACAGTTTGTTGAATATTTGTCAAAATCCTACGATTTCCATCATCCAGAACTTGCTGATTTTCAGATGATTCGCTCTTGGATTGTCTCAATGGCGGAGGTGAAAGTCGAGAACCGTTCAATTAATCGAAAAATTGCCACTTTGCGGACTTTCTATAAATTTCTATTACAAAAAAAAGTCATTGAAAAAGACCCGATGCTTAAAATATCGGTATTGAAAACTCGAAAAAATATTCCAGAATTTGTACGTGAAAATGAATTAGATAATTTATTAGATGATGTTGAGTTTCCCGATGATTTTGCTGGCGTGCGAGATAAGTTAATTTTGGAATTATTGTACGGAACAGGAATGCGTTTGTCGGAAATGATTGATTTGAAGGAACGGGATATTGATTTTTATAGCAGGACAGTGAAGGTTTTGGGAAAACGAAATAAGGAAAGAATTATTCCGATAAATCAGCCTTTGGTAAAATTGATTCAAGATTACCAAACTTTCAAAAATTCAGAAGGATTATCTCACGAATATTTAATCATTTCAGAAAAAGGAAATCAAGCCTACCCTGTTATGATTCAGCGGATTACGAAAAAATATTTATCGTTAGTAACGACACTCGTTAAAAAATCTCCTCATATTTTGAGGCATTCGTATGCTACTCATTTGCTCAATAATGGGGCTGAATTAACGGCAATTAAAGATTTACTAGGACATTCTTCTTTATCGGCGACGCAAGTTTATACGCATAATTCGATGGAGAAAATTAAGAAGATTTATGAACAAGCACATCCGAAGGCGTGAGGTTTTTCAACTATTTTAAGTACCTATCATTGCGAGCTTAGCAAAGCAATGATAGGTGCCCCAAATAATTATTTCTCTATCTAAAATCCTCTTCATCTTCATCAAATTTGAAGTTATCCAAATCGAACAGTGAATCAGTTAAATCTTTGAATTGTAAGCCTTTTTCTAAGGTCTTTTTCGAGATAATTGAGAATTCTGATAGGCCATGTAAGACAAATTCCATCATAAACAATTTCTCTCTTCCCTCCATTTGTGGATATACTTTTTCGATTAAATCGTCCAATCCATCAATTGTTCTGAGTCTCGCTGAATAATCTGAGTCGGAACTATCATTGAGAATATCCATTGAGTTTCCGTCCATAAACCAGTCAATGATTGGTTTGTACGGGTTCTTTCCAGCCTTATCTTTTGCCGCTTTCTTAATTTTTTCTGGATCGGGAAAGTAGTTCAAAAACTGTGTTCTGATGGCTTTTCCGATAAGGTTTTGAGCGACAATTACGGGACCTTCCACTTCACCTTCATACACTAGTTCAACTTTTCCACACACGGCAGGAATTACACCTACAAGGTCAGCTACACGCACGTACGTTCTATCTTCACCATTCAATAAAGCACGTCTTTCTGCGGCAGAAACAAGGTTTTCATAGGCTGAAATGGTCATACGAGCAGATACTCCTGATTTAGCATCTACAAACTCAGAAGCACGGGCTTCAATGGCAATTTGTTCAATCAAATCGTCCATGATGTGGTTGGTCGTAACCATTTCTACCTGTCCGTCTTTCAATTTTGCTTCTTGCAAAGTAATCTTTTTGCCAATTTCTAAGGTTTTCGGATAGTGCGTAACTATTTGAGAATCAATCCTATCTTTCAAAGGAGTAACGATTGAGCCACGATTAGTATAATCTTCTGGATTAGCAGTGAAAACAAACTGTAAATCTAAAGGCAAACGAATTTTGAACCCACGAATCTGAATATCACCTTCTTGCAAAATATTGAACAATGAAACTTGAATACGAGCCTGTAAATCTGGTAATTCATTAATCACAAAAATACAACGGTGCGAACGTGGAATGAGCCCAAAATGAACTACTCGTTCATCAGAATAAGGCAATTTTAAAGTTGCCGCTTTAATTGGGTCAGCATCACCGATAAGGTCAGCTACGGAAACATCGGGCGTTGCTAATTTCTCCGTGTAACGGTCGTCACGATGAAACCATGAAACGGGTGTTAAATCTCCGTGTTCGGCAATTAAGTCTTTAGCAAAACGAGAAAGCGGTTGCATCGGGTCATCGTTCAATTCTGAACCCGTTACAACTGGTACGTATTCATCCAAAAGATTAACCATTAATCGAGCAATACGAGTTTTTGCTTGTCCACGAAGACCCAAAAGATTAATGTGGTGTTGAGAAAGAATTGCTCGTTCCAAATCAGGAATAACAGTATCCTCGAAACCCCAAATTCCTTCAAAAACTTTTTCTTTATTTTTAATTTTTACGATAAGATTCTCCCGTAATTCGTCCTTAATCGTTTTGGGCTGATATCCCGAATCACGCAAAGCTCCCAAGGTTTGAATTTTTAAAAGGTCGCTTGATTTTAGATTTTTGTATTGCATTTATTGTGGGTTTTAATCTTATTCTATAAAATGTTATTACTTACTATTACAAACAAGTTATATCTTAAAAAGTTCTTGTAAGATTACGATAACAAAGTGTAGTATTTGAAATTATTAGGTTTATTTTGCAACGAATAATTATTATAAAACTTGAAACTATGCGTAAAATAAATTTACTATTATTTCTGTTCCTTAGCATGAACTTTGTGGCTTTTACCAAAAATAAGCCTTTACCAAAGGCTAAATGGGTACAACTCTTCAACGGTAAAAACCTAAATGGTTGGAAACCTAAAATTGTAGGGTTTCCAGTTGGAGAAAATGCTTACAATACTTTTCGAGTTGAAAATGGCATTTTAAGCACTCGTTACGACCAATATAAAAGCTTCGATAATCAATTTGGAGCTTTGTATTTTAAGAAGAAATACGCCAATTTTAGAATAAAAGTAACGTACAGATTTGTGGGGGAAACTGCCCCAGGAGCACCAACTTGGGGTTTTAGAGATGGTGGCGTTCAGTTTTATTGTCAAGACCCGAACACGGTTGAGAAAATGCAAAACTTTCCCGTTTGTTTGGAATATAACTTGCATGGAGGCAATGGAAAAGATGAAAACCCCTTGGGTGAAATTTGTGCCAATGGCATCTATGTAACCGTTAACGGAGACAAAAATAAAAGTTACTGCACGCCCGCTACCGTAAAACGCACCTTTCATGGCGACCAATGGGTAACGTTAGAAATTGATGTAAAAAATGGCAAAATGGCTCATTTTATCAACGGGGAGAAGATTTTGGAATACGAAAATCCAAGATTTGATTCAACCCATGCTGTTGGTAAAACTTTCATCGTCAACGGAAATGATGCGGTAACAAATGGCTATATTTCGCTACAATCAAATAGTCACCCCATGGATTTTAAGTCAATTGAAATAATGGAGTACTAAAATAAAAGCCAAGTCTCTCATTAGACTTGGCTTTTATTCTTAAAATTATCTTACATCTTTCTTTCGATTATTCTCATAATCCTCAAAGATAAATTCTCCCAATCCTTTTAAAGAAGAATAATAAGCTCGTCCATTATTAATTTTGGTAAATTCTTGAACAAATTCCTTCAAGTATTGGTCTTTGGCAATCATAAAGGTAGTCACGGGAATTTTCAATCTTCTGCACTGTGCCGCCAATGTTAAGGTCTTATTCAGAATCTTTTTATCCAATCCAAACGAATTTTTATAATACTTGATTCCTTCCTTCAAACAAGTCGGTTTGCCGTCAGTAATCATAAAAATTTGCTTGTTTTTATTTTTCCTTCTTCTCAATAAATCCATGGCTAATTCTAATCCTGCCACGGTATTGGTGTGATAAGGACCCACTTCCAAATACGGTAAATCTCTTACCTGAATTTGCCAAGCATCATTTCCGAAGACAATTACGTCCAACGTATCTTTTGGATATTTAGTCATAATCAATTCAGCCATTGCCATGGCTACTTTCTTAGCGGGCGTAATTCTGTCTTCACCGTATAGAATCATTGAGTGCGAAATATCAATCATCAACACAGTGGAGGTTTGAGCCTTAAATTCCTTGTCCATAATTTCAAGGTCGTTCTCGGTCAGCATAAAATTCTCTACACCATTATTGATCTGGGCATTACGGATAGATTCAGTCATGGCAATTTGTTCCATTGAATCCCCGAATTGATACTCTCGACGGTCAGTATTATTTTCATCACCCGTGCCTTGATAAGGAGTACGGTGGTTGCCACCCGTGTTTGTTTTCTTTAATTTTCCGAAAATTTCGTCCAAAGATTGCTTACGGATTGATTGCTCGCCTTTGGCCGTGAGTACTTGTTGTCCTTGACCATCTTCGTTTTTTTCTTCTTTGATGTAACCTTTATCCTTTAAATCTTGAATAAAATCCGCAATTCCGTAAGATTCATCGGTGAGGTTGTACTGCTTATCTAACTGCGTTATCCACGATAAAGCTTCGGAAACATTTCCTGCTGTCATCGTAATTAACTGATTAAAAATATCAAGTAATTGGTCGAACTTGGCTTTTTTGCCATCTTCCTGTTCGGAGGGTATAAATTCTGAAAAATGATAACCTAACATAATTTATTGTAAAGTTTGGAGTGGGATTACGTATTTATCAGAAACATAGTTTCAGCACGATAACTTTAAAACACAAAGTTTAACAAATGGGTTTAGAAAAGGTAAATATTCCTGTCATTAAAATAAATATTCCCTTCAGTCCAACACAGATTGGTCTGAAGGGAATATACTATTGTATTGAATATGAATGAATTATTAAAGATTAAAGCGTTTTTGGCTGATAAACCTTGACTACACCATCATTTTCACTACTAACTACTAACAAACTTTTTTGAGTTGGGCTATTTTTAGCAGAAATAAACAAAACTCCTTCTGGAGCATCCCCTGATTTTAATAATTGTAAAAATTTTGGATTCTTAGGGTCAGAAATGTCATAAACCGCTACTGCATCAACCCTTTCCATGCCCACGAAAGCCACTTTTGTCTTACCAACCGTACCCGTTGCAATTCCTTCAGGTTCAACTGATTTATCATCGCTTCTGGCATCGTCATATAGATTGGCCGCCATAACCTTAGTATCTAATTCTTTTTTACTATCAAAAACTAAAGCTCCATCGTTACCATTCCAAACGCTGAATGAACGAGCCCCCAACGAATATAATTGGTCATAATCACCATCTCCGTCGGTATCTCCCAAAGTAGTTGTTACGTTGAGTCGGCCTGCTTTTGCATCAGTTTTGAAAGTAGCATCGGGAAATGCCGTAGCGTCCAATTTTAAAGCACTTACTCTTTTAATTTCGGCAAATGCCGTGTATTCCCTAGCATCACCCTCGTTGGCAGTAAACAAATATGGAATACCCCCGTTTTCTACTACCGAAATAGCATCAGGTTGGTACATTCCTTTTACTTTCCATCTGTTAAGTGCCATAGCATTGTCTTTATCGCTGATATCTACGGCGTTTTCATCATTGTCATAGTCTTTGAAACCCAAAGGTAAAATACTGGTAATGGTTTTTGTTTCCAAATTTAATTTGGCAATAGCATTATTTTCTTGGAGAGTAACCCAAGCCGTTTTTGAATCATCCGAAACGGTGACGTATTCAGGTTCAATATCTTGAGCAAAACTTGCGTTGAGTCCAAAAATTCTAAATCCCTTCGCTGATAAACTGGCTTGTTGACTTGCAAAAGAAGCAAAATCTAACGTTGTTACGGAATAATTATCATTCACTGAAATGATAGAGATTGTTCCTAAAGGATCATTTTTGTAAGTAGCATCGGGTTCACCTTCATTCGCTGTGATAATAAATCTTCCATCGGGCGAGTAGGTAATCATATCGGGCAATGCACCCACCGAAATTATCTTAACTTCTTTATAGTCAGAGGTATTAAAAATGACTACTTTCCCATTTTCTTGTTTATTAACTGCTTCAATTGCAGCGGCAAGTTTACCATTTGATACGGATAAACTGTTAACTGCTCCACCATAAGCAGTCATACTAATAGAACCAATCACTTTCATATTAGCAGGGTTAACAAAATCAATCACATCAATTTTGTTAACCGTACCATTGTTCACAACAAATAAGCGTTTTGTTAATGGATCGTAAGTTGAAATTTCAGCAGCTCCCACATCACCAATGTCAAGACTTCCGATTTCGGCAAAAGTAGCAGCATCTTCGTTCACAAAGAATTCAGGTTCCGTTGTGGATTTATTACAGCCACTGAGTACTAAAATGGCAAATGAAAGCTGGTAAAAACTTAAAAATAACTTTTTCATAATTTATATTTTTTTTACAAAAATATAAACCTCCCCAAAAAAATTTGTTAAGAAAATATTATCCGTATGTTAATTAATTTTACGGCTATTTCTTTTCGCCTTTCAATTCTTCTAATGTGGCATATTGTAAAGCTTTTTCGTGCGTTGCTTCTAATACAACTGGCGGGGCAACACCTGCATCGTAGGCTTCTTTCCAACGAGCCGCACACAAACACCATTTGTCGCCCGCCTTCAAACCAGGGAATCCGTAGGCAGGATAGGGAGTAATTAAGTCATTGCCACGAGCTTTTGAATATTGCAAAAACTTGTCCGTAACTACCGCTGCGACCACGTGAATGCCTTTATCAGCCGTTCCCGTAGAGCAAAATCCGTCTCTATAAAATCCAGTTATGGGTGAAGTTCCAGCAATTTGTAAGGCTGTTCCAAGTATATTTTTTTCGTCCTTCTTTATTGTATTTTCCATTTTCTTTGTCAAATTTATTTCGGATACGGGTCCACAACCAAGTTTTGATGTATTAACAGGAGTTTTCTCCTGTGCTACAGACAGTACTGAAATGAACAGTAATGAGGTCACTATTAGTATTTTCATGAATTGAAGTAGTAGGTTTGTTAATAAAATAACGTTTGTTTAGGATGATTGTTTTATCCTTTATTGGGTAGCGGATGTGAAATGGGTATCTTTGCTTTTGAAGGTTTTTAAATTAAATTTTAAACCTGATTACATTCCTTCGACAACAAAGATTGTAATCAGATTATCAATATTATTTTCGAATGATAATTAAAAAAGAGTCGGATGATTATGGCCAAAAAATATCCGTTTAGCTCAATTAGATTTTTAAAAAATAAAAAGACATTTATAGTAAAGCAATAAAAAATGAAAGTATTAAAATTCGGAGGAACATCTTGTGGAACTGCTACCAGCATCCAGTTAGTATTAAATATCATTAAAGCCAAACAAGCAAAGGAAGGACAAATTGCGGCAGTTTTCTCAGCAATGGGTGGCGTTACGAACAAATTGATTGAAGCTGGACATTTAGCCACCCAAAATGACAGTACGTATTTTGACATTGTTAGAGAAATTGAAAATCGCCATTTTGAGGTTGTAAGAGCCTTAATTAATGTAAAATTACAGTCAAAAGTATTTGCTAATATTCGAACAATTATTAACGAATTAGAAGATTTATTAAAAGGTGTTTCGTTAATTCGTGAAATCTCTACTCGTACTTCAGACCTTATTGTTAGTTTTGGTGAGCGACTTTCAACGACTTTAATTCATGAAATTCTTCACGCCCAAGGCGTTGATTGTCAGTATTTGGATGCTCGAAAAGTAATTCGTACTGATGCTACATTTGGAATTGCTTCGGTAGATTTTGCGGTAACTAATCGTCAAATTCAAGAACATTTCTCAAAAACAAAATCATTTCAATTAATTACAGGATTTATTGGTTCAACTGAAAAAGGAGAAACTACAACGCTTGGACGTGGAGGTTCGGATTATACAGGTTCAATTTTTGGAGCGGCTTTAAATGCCGAAGAAATTGAAATTTGGACGGATGTGGATGGTATGATGACCGCCGACCCACGCAAAGTGAAAAATGCTTTTACCATTCCAACAATCACTTATTCGGAGGCAATGGAATTGACGCATTTTGGTGCAAAAGTGATCTATCCACCTTCGTTGCAGCCCGCTTTCGCCAAAAATATTCCAATTCGGGTTCTCAATACTTTCAATCCTGACTTTGTTGGAACGGTCGTAAATCGAGTGGCTGAACCTTCGGAATTCATCATTACAGGGATTAGTTCAATTGATAATTTGGCTTTAGTCAATTTGCAAGGTTCGGGAATGATTGGCGTGGCGGGAGTTTCTGCCAAACTGTTTACGGTTCTGGCAAAGCACGAAATTTCGGTGGTTCTCATTTCTCAAGCATCTTCAGAACACTCAATTTGCTTTGCCATCAATCCATCAGCATCTGCAAATGTGAAGGCAATTTTGGAAAATGAATTCAAAAATGAAATTGCCGTTGGTGATGTAGAAGGCATTGATATTCAAGAAAATCTATCAGTAATTGCCGTTGTGGGCGAAGGAATGCGTCGGCATACAGGTGTGAGTGGCAAGCTATTTTCTGTTTTGGGTAAGAATGGAATTAATATTATTGCTACCGCCCAAGGGTCATCAGAATTAAACATTTCCGTGGTAATTGAAAAGAAAGATATTTCAAAAGCTTTGAATGTTATTCATGATTCATTCTTCTTCTCGCAAGCTAAAACCTTAAATCTCTTTTTGGTTGGAACGGGTTTAATTGGTAAAGCACTTTTGGAACAATTACAAGGACAAGAAAATTATCTTTCAAAATATAAAGCCTTAAAAATCAATTTAGTAGGCGTAATGAATTCTCGAAAAATGTTGATTGACCCTCAAGGAATTTCCTTGGATTCTTGGGAAAATGAACGTGATTTAAGCGGTAAAAAATCCGAAATTTGGGAGTTTGTGGAAGAAGCAAAACGCTTAAATTTGCCCAATTCTGTTTTCGCTGATTGTACGGCAAACAAAGAAATACATAATTTTTATTTGGGACTTTTTGAAGCCAATATATCCGTAGTAACTCCCAATAAAGTGGCCAATTCTGGCCGATACGAAGACTATGCTCTTCTTCACAGGACTGCTTTAGTAAAAGGTGTGAAATTCTTGTACGAAACGAATGTAGGAGCTGGACTTCCCGTCATAAATACCCTACAAGGTTTAATTTCGTCGGGTGATAGGTTTGAAAAAATTGAAGGTGTTTTATCAGGAACTTTATCATATATTTTCAATAATTTTAAAGCGGGCGTAAAATTTGCTGACATTGTACAAGAAGCCAAAGTAAAAGGTTATACTGAACCAGACCCAAGAGAAGATTTAAGTGGAATGGACGTGGCGAGAAAAATATTAATTCTGGGTAGAGAAATTGGCTTACGCCTTGAACCAGAAGATGTTACGATAGAAAAATTGTTGCCCGAAAACTGCGAAAAAGCTCCTACGGTGGACGATTTCTTCAAGGAATTAGAAGTTTCAAATACCTATTTTGAGGCAATGGTAAACGAAGCGGAAGCAAAGGGTGAAGTATTAAGATTCATTGCCACTTTGGAAAATAATAAAATTAATATTGGCGTAAAAAGTATCGGGAAAACGCACCCATTCTACATGATGGACGGGGCGGATAATGTAATTTCATTCACCACAAAACGTTATCACGACCGCCCATTGGTCATTAAAGGTCCAGGAGCAGGAGCAGAGGTAACGGCTTCAGGCGTGTTTGCGGATATTGTGGCGATTGGTTCGTATCTTGGGTAATTGAATCATGAATTTGGCGTGCTAAAATCTAAAATCTATGATAACATATATAAAAATAAACGGATTTAAATCCTTTCATAATTTTGAAATGGAATTCACACCGTTTACCGTTATCGCAGGGGCAAATGCTTCTGGAAAAAGTAATCTTTTCGATGCTTTAACTTTATTATCTCGTTTGGCTGAAACGGATAATTTAAAACGGGCTTTTAGTGAGCAAAGAGGTGAATTTATAGAAATGTTTACTCAATATGGCGATGATAAATATGCTGATGAAATTCATTTTGCCGTTGAAATGTTAGTAAATCGAAATGTGAAAGATGATTGGGGAAATGAAACTGAATTGATATACACAAGGCTTCGTTATGAATTAAATATCAAACGATTTACCAACCAGTCTGGGTTAGAAGATTTAAAAGTAACCAATGAAAGTTTAATAAAACTTAATCATAATGAAGATAAATGGATCAAGATTATTCCTAAATTTAAACTGGAAAATTGGAGACCAAAAGTTGGAAAAGGAAAAGGGAAAAGGGGAATTCCTTACATTTATACAACAACAGAAGGAAGTATTCCAACGGTATCAGTACCACAAGACGGCTCGCAGGGTAAAAGAAGAAGGTTTCCTCTTAACAGTGCAATCAGAACTGTTTTGAGTAGTTTTGATACAATCGACTTTCCTCACGTTTTAGCTGCCAAAGAAGAAATGAAAAGTTGGAAGTTTTTACAACTTAATCCCGAAGATTTAAGACAAGCAACCAGTAAAAACCGAGGTGGTGATATTATCACAACCAGTGGTAAAAATTTAGCCGCTGCATTATATCGGATTAAACAAGCCGATGCATACAGCCTTAAAGAGATTTCCCGAAAACTGAACGACTTTTTACCAAATTTCACAGAAGTAGATGTTATCGATGATAATGAGAACAAGCAATATCTAATCAAGCTGAAAGATGTTGATAAAAAAGAATTCTCTTCAAGAGTACTGTCAGAGGGTACATTACGAATTTTAGCCCTGTGTATTTTAGAATTTGATGACAAACATACAGGTCTATTATGTTTTGAAGAACCCGAAAATGGCATTCATCCTTTCCGTATAAAGGCGATGACAAAGCTACTAAAAGATTTAAGTATTGATTTTAATAATATAGATTTACCACTTCGTCAGGTTATTGTCAATACACACTCGCCTGTCTTAGTAGGAAATATATTTGAATGGAAAAATGATCTCAATGTCAGTATATGGTATGCACAAATTAGAACAAATATTTTTGATATTGGTGAAGAAAGACTCAAAATGAATATTACTAAGATTAGTCCTGTAATAAAACAAGGAATTGATCAAACTACAATTGAATATAGCGAGCAAGAGAAAAAACTAACATTAGCTACTGTGGAAGAATATTTACAAACCTCTGATTTTGAAAACACCATAAAGAATATTTAATAGATGACTAAATTAATTTTTGCAGGACTTTTCACCGAAGGCTCTACTGATGTTCGTTTTTTAGAAAGTATCGTAAGAAAAACATTAGAAGATGTGGCTTTTGAATGTCAAGGACAAATAGAAACAGAAGTAAAAACGATAGAAATAAATAAAACTGGGCTTGGGTTTGTTGAGCAAGTGCTTATGGCTTCAAAAAAAGGCATTGATGATTATGGAATCATGTTTATTTGTGTACATACGGACTCAGATGATGATACAGACAAGAGAGCAATGGAGTCTAAAATTAATCCAGCTATTAAAAGTTTAAATGAGCGAAATGAATCAGAATACTGTAAAATATTAGTTTCCGTTATTCCTGTATATATGACGGAGGCATGGATGTTAGCGGATAAGGAATTATTGAAAAGTGAAATTGGTACAGAATTATCAAACTTTGATTTAGGAATCCATCCGAAGGTTGAAAGTATTCCTAATCCAAAAGAAACAATTACGAACGCTATTCGGATTGTTCAGAGTGATTTAACCAGAAGGAAAAGAAATAGAGGATTGGACATCTCAGAGTTGTATCAAATTATAGGTCAAAAATTGGAGTTAAGCCAATTAGAAAATTTAGAATCTTATCGAAAATTTAAAGACAGTTTAAAAAGTGCATTTAAAGAATTAGGTTTCTTGTATTAAGTTGTAATCTTTGAAACAAATTCGGTTAAATTTATAAAATTAATTAATGAGTAACTCAATAAAAGTTTTCGCCCCCGCAACGGTGGCAAATGTGGCCTGCGGATTTGATATTTTCGGTTTTGCCGTTGATAATCCAGGCGATGAAATCATCTTAAAAAAGGCTAATTCAAAAGGAGTCAAAATCTTGAGTATCGAAGGGGATAACGGTCGTTTACCGTTGGAAGCTGAAAAGAATACGGCAGGTATTGCCATACTCAAATATTTAGAAGCCATTGGAGCTGAAAGTCAGGGTTTTGAGATGAATCTCAAGAAGCTGATGCCCTTGGGTTCGGGATTGGGTTCTTCGGCGGCTTCGGCAGTAGCAGGGGTTTTTGCCGCTAATGAACTGATGGGTAAGCCTCTGAAACAATTAGAACTATTGCCTTTTGCCATGGAAGGTGAACGGATTGCCTGCGGTGCTGCTCATGCGGATAATGTAGGACCAAGTTTAATGGGTGGCTTCGTGGTCATTCGTTCATACGAGCCTTTGGATATTATTCAGTTAAAAACGCCCAAAGAATTATATGCCACCATCGTTCATCCGCACATTGAAGTGAATACGAAGGATGCTCGTAATATTTTGAAAAGAGAAATTTCTTTGAAAGATACCATTACGCAAATGGGAAATGTGGCGGGTTTGGTAGCAGGTTTGATGCTTCCAGACTATGATTTAATTTCGAGAAGTTTGGTAGATGTTATCATTGAACCCATTCGTTCAATTTTGATTCCCCAGTTTGATGATGTAAAAAATGCCGCTCTGGATAATGGTGCTTTGGGTTGCTCTATTTCAGGTTCTGGACCTTCAATGTTTGCTTTATCAAAAGACTTATTTACCGCTAATCGGGTTGGAAAAGCTATGCAAGACGGTTTTGCAAAGGTTGGAATTGGTTCAGAATGTTACGTTTCTGGGATTAATCAAGCTGGGCCTGTGGTATTGAGCTGATTTTGATTCATAGCTTGTACTGAGAAATTTTAAAACACTAAAATTAAATAATTATTTGATTTTAGTGTTTTAAAATTTCTCGTTTTAATACAAAACTGGATTCAATTCAGTATCAATCACTTGTCCAACCTTTGCTCCAATACACCACGTATGCCAATCATTTTCTTGGTTTTTGTTTTCGGGTTTTTGTAAAACCATGTTTTTATCCATGTAAATTATGGTCATGACTTTCCGTACTTGGTCTGTTACATTTGCCCCCGCCCGATGAAAAACCCATCCTGAATGAAAACTTATTTCTCCTAAATCAAATGGTTCAATAATGTGTTCGAAATTGGTTATGCGTAACTTTTCGTCAATGAATGTTTCGCTATCATCGCCAATTTTCAAATCTCTACCTTCAACAATTTCATGGCTTCCTGCACTAAATTCTAAAGGTCCCATTTCCTTAGGCACTGCTTGCAAAGGAATCCAAGCGGTAATAGTTTTGTCACTACTTAAAGGCCAATAATATTGGTCGGCATGCCAAGGAGTAATTCCTCCACCACCTTCTTTAAACAAAGCTTGGTCGTGATACATCCGCACACCTTCTACTTGCATAAGGTCAGTAGCAAGTTTGGCCAAACGTTTACTAAACACAAATTCTTTCACTTCATCATTTTCACGCCAAAGATTAAAAAGTTGTAAAAAGGCTTTGCCATAAGTATCTCGTTCATCTAATTTGGTGATTGTGGTATTCATCTTTTCCACTTGTTTCGAGATTACTTCATTATAATAAGCAAGCGTTTCAGCATCAAAAACATCTTTGAGTTTTATAAATCTGTTTGTCTGAAAATATTTAATTTGTTCTTGACTGAGTGGATAAAGCGTTGTTAAGGAATTCATCGTAAATGATATTTTTAGTTTAAAATATATTTTAATGGTTACCTAAATAATAAGGCAACTTTTTTTTGTTGAAAATTAAATAAATAGCTAACCCGATTATTCCACCAATTCCATCCGCTAAAGCATCGTACCAGTCAAAGCCACGATGAAAAAATTCGGGAAGAATAGCCTGCCAAAACTCAATTCCTATTCCGTAAAGTACCGTAATTAGTAAAATTAACCAATATTTTGAAGATTGATAAAGCCAGAAAAAAGTGAATCCCGCAAAAGCAATCAAATGATTTGATTTATCGCTCAAACTACTGGGCAAGGGAATATTCTCACTTGGAAGTGTGCATAGAATAAATATAAGTACAGTCCAAAGTATGGCTATGTATTTTGATTGAATGGTTTGGATAATAGTTTTCATAAATACAAAATTACAAAACCTTTAATTAATCGGTAATTAATTTCTTAATCAGCATTTTATTGCCGATTTATAAATAAAAATAACATAAAAGTGCCAAGAAATTACTTTATTAATCTTCTTTAAATTACCAGGTTCAACGCATTTAAAAGTACAATAAAACTGCTTGGAAAAATACAAATTGAGCTTATTTTGGATAATGAAAAAAGATTCAATTTAAGATAAAACCTAAAAATGAAGTATTTATGTTAACATAAACCTAAAACCAG
>JANXRS010000372.1 GCA_025356745.1 Arcicella sp. | reverse complement strand
CTGGCGACTTTAAACCATCCTTTTTCACACATCAATAACGTATCTCCTACTCATTTACGGATTGATTCATTGTTCTTTGGTACGTTGTTATCCTATTATTACCATTTTCATCAATCGAAGCTCGCTGATTTCGTAAATAATAATAAAATTTTACTCCGTATGGGTAGTATTGTATTTCTTTTACCGTGTCTTATTTTTTGGAATTATAGCACTCAAATGACTACGTGGGGCTTTTCGTCTTTATACATAGGATTTGGAGGCGTATTATTATTAAGCATTTATTCAGATAATAATTACCCTGCCTTCTTCAAAAAAATATATACTTTAACGGCTTCAATGGGACTTTACTCTTATTCAATTTATATAATTCACTAGACGATAATCTGGTGGTTTATCTTGCCGAATGGAGCTTATTTGGATGCACATTATTTCGTTAAATTAGTCGTGTTTTTTGTCTATTTAGGCGTAACATTTTTCGCTGGTTGGGGATTGTCCAAAACCGTTGAAATTCCGTTTTTGGCTTTAAGAGATAGGTTATTTCCAAGTAAATCAAAAGCATTTTAGGAGATTTTGGAAGATTAACAAAATTCTGTTTTGTTAATCTTCCAAAATTACTATCGCTCAAATAAAAGCCTTTTTCCCTGTACATTTTCATCAAAATTTCCTTCTTCAAAGGCTAAATGCCCTGATACGAAAGTGTGTGTAATAATCGAGTTAAAAGTTTTTCCTTCCAATGGCGACCATTGGCATTGATAATAAATATTGTCTTTTGAGACAGTAGTTTTGTCTTCTAAATCTACTAAAACCAAATCTGCCCAATAGCCTTCACGAATATACCCCCGCTTTGAAATCTGAAAACAATCCGCTACAGCGTGAGCCATTTTTTCAGCGATGCGTTCCAACGAAATTTTTCCTTCGTGATAAAACTCTAACATTATATTTAAGGGATGCTGTACCATCGGCAAACCCGATGGCGACGACCAATAAGGATTCTGTTTTTCTTGCCATGTATGAGGTGCGTGGTCGGTGGCAATTACATCCAGACGGTTATCAAGTAATGCCTCTAAGAGTTGCTGTTTGTGTCCGTCCGCTTTTACCGCAGGATTACATTTTATCTGATTTCCAAGCGTTTCATAATCACGGGCATCAAAATAAAGATGATGCACACAAACTTCGGAAGTAATTTTTTTCTCTTTTAACGGAATATCATTACGGAATAAATGCGTTTCTTCTCCCGTGGTAATGTGCAGAATGTGCAGACGTGCGTTATGGCGTTTTGCCAACTCAACCGCCATCGAAGAAGATTTGTAACAAGCCTCAATATTTCGGATTTCAGGGTGAACTCTTGGGTGAGGATTATCCCCAAAACGTTGTTTGTATATTTCAGTATTTGCCCGAACCGTAGCTTCATCTTCACAATGCGTGGCAATGAGCATTGGGCTTTTTGAAAAAATATTTTCCAAGGTTTTTTCATTATCTACCAACATATTTCCTGTGGATGAACCCATGAAAACCTTGATTCCGCAAACATTTTGAACATTAGTTTTCAAAACCTCCTCAATATTATCGTTGGATGCTCCCATATAGAAGGAATAATTCGCTAAGGATGTGCGAGCAGCAATGTTATATTTATCCGCTAAAAATCCCTGATTCAAAGCATTGGGAACAGTATTTGGCATTTCCATAAAAGTTGTCACGCCACCAGCCACACCCGCACGAGCCTCTGAATGAATACAGCCTTTATGAGTAAGTCCAGGCTCACGGAAATGAACTTGGTCGTCAATTACGCCTGGGAAAAGATATTTTCCGTTGGCATTAATGATTTTATCGGCCTGTAAATTTGATAAATCTGTACTGATTTTATCAATGAAACCATCTTTAATAAAAACGTCTTTGGTTTCGATTTTGCCTTCGTTTACTACTTGGGCATTTAGGATGAGTATTGTGTTCATGGGGTAAAATTAAGTAATAAGTGGATTATTGAATAATTAAATCTGTAATTCAATAAAAATTAGCTTCACTAAATTAACAATATTTTGATACTTTTGTTGAGGCAAAATCTAATATTAGAAAATGAGTACAATAACATATCAACTGCATGATAGTATAAGGACTGATTATACTGGTTTTAAGCAATTATTCAAATTATATCACGATTTAAAAGAGCATTATAATAGACATATATTCCTTGATTTCGAGACTCTTGAATGGATAGATGCTAATTTATCTTCTGTTTTTGAATCAATTCTATATAAATTAAAAAAAGAAAATCATCTTGAATTTAGTGCTAATATTGATATTGTAGCCGATAAATTCCATGTATTATTAAGAAATGGCTTTATTACATTTGATAACGAAGCTACGCTATTCGACGAACGAAAAAGTACAGTGCCTTGCAGGAACTTTTTACCACTCGAAAAGGAGGATTTTAAAACCTATATTGAATCAGACTTATTAACTCACAGAGGACTTCCTAATTCACTTACATCTAATCAACGTAGGAGAATTAAAGTAGATTTATTAGAAATTTTCTCTAATGTTTATCAGCATGCTTTAACAGATGACCCTTTCTTCGTTTGTGGTCAATACTTCCCAAAAGAGAAATTGCTAAAATTTACAATGTCTGATTTAGGTTGTGGATTCTTACCGCCTATTAGAGATTTTAGCAATAACGATATTGAAACAGATATTGATGCAATTCGTTGGGCATTGTCTGGAAAATCTATTAAACCAGTTAATGATGAGCCAGCAGGATGTGGATTAAGTGGAATTCATGACTACTGTAATGAACATGAAGGAAACTTTCAAATAGTATCAGGAGAAGCATTTTGGGGATTAGATTTAGAACATACTATTTTCAAAGGAAGTAGAGGTTTTGATAAATCGATAATTGGTACAACTGTAAATATTTTTTTCAAATGTTGATTTTTTCAACCATTTTGCAATTATTTATTATTAATGTTTGTTATATTGTATTATAATTTATTATAATTTTGCATGATATTTGTCCTATTTGACAAAATATCAATTATTTCAGTACACTAAAATTAGCAAGCCATGAAAATAATCATCTCAAATATTCTCAAAAGTAATACGGCTGCATATCAAGACGAAGGACATAAAATTTATGATAGTATCGTAACTTTATTGAATTCAAATGTTTCCTTTGAATTATCTTTTGAAGGATTAGAAACGTGTTCAACACTTTTTCTTAATGCGAGTGTTGGAAAGCTGTATCGTAATTTTTCTAAGGAGTTAATTAATTCTTACATGAAGATTACTGGCATTGAAGAGGATGATACAATTATGCCCAAGATGATTAATCGTTCAATAGCGAAGGCTTTAAACGTTGAATTTTATGAAACAATTCGTAATCAGGCTTTTGAATTAGCATAATGTCCTATCAAATTTCTTCAATAAAAGATAAAACACCATCTTCTGGAACAAAATACTTATTAGATACTAACATTTGGTACTATATTTTAGAAGGGAAATCTAAAAATTATCAAGAAACATATCTTGAATTTTTTGATGCTATAAAGGACTTTTCAGGAAGTTTAAAGCCTAAAATCGTATTGCCGACAACTGTTCTGTCAGAAATTATAAATCGACTTTTAAGAGATATTCGTTTTAGAGAATTTAAAGATAATCCAGATAATGTAGGGAAGATTGCGGGTATAGAAGAACGAAAGATTTATAAAGATGTTTATCGAAATGATGAGCAATTTAGAATAGATTATGGAATGATTTGTTATGATATAAAATCTTATCATAATATTTTAGAATTTGTTGGGGATGAATTTGATACCTTTAGGATTAAGGATATTTTATCAAATCCGCCTTTGGGTTTAGATTTTAATGATTTTATCATTACCAAAATTGCAAAGAAGAACAACTTTACTATTATTACAGATGATGCAGATTTTTTGGTTGAAAATATTAATATTTTAACTGCAAATAATAAGCTCATCGCAAAATCGATTAATTTATAAAAAACAGCCACAATCTTCTAAAAATGTGGCTGTTTTTATATGCTATCTACTCCAATAAACCCTTATAACTCGAATCCTTCGATGAATTTAGTTCTATCTTTTTGTCAGATGGAGCATCCAACGTAATCAACTTAAATTCTCCTTGATTATAAGCGTCAAGCATTTGCTGTCCTTTATCGGTCAAAATGCCATTTTGAATGTCCACCGAATTAATGAAATCCATTGAATAATCCATTGCACGTTTCATTTCGCCCAATTTTTTACTCATATCATCCTGAATATATTCCATTGATTCATCAAAATAAAATTTCTTGTCTGGATTGCCTTTAAAAATGCTAATAGCAGTTTTCAACGCATTTGAAGATGACTTAACTATCTCATATTCAGCCTCTTTTAATTTTACTTTAATTTCGGTTTCTTTAATAATATAATCTGCCGAAGAAGCTACTTTTTCCATAAATCCCATCACTGTTTTCATGTTTTTTTGCAAAGGAAATAACTTTTCGTTCATTTCCTGTAAACCCGCTCCTTCAATAGTTGCCAAGGCTGCCGCTTCTTTCATCCCAGGTTTATCCGTCATTGAATTTGCTTTATTGGCCTCAGCAAATTTGGTTTTGATATTCTCGTTATTCTCCGTAATTTTTTTGTTCAATTTTACCAATTGACCCGCTAAAATATCAATCTGTCCTGACATTTTTTCTTTCTTTTCTCTTAAATCAGAAATATAGATTTTCATAATGGCAATTGGGTCGAGTTGCACAATTAAACCTGCAGTTTTACGCATCATCGTTTTGAACAAAAAGAATACGCCTGTTCTAATATCACGGCTCGTAACTAAGAAAATTAGTAATCCTAATACTCCCAAAAGTCCAGCCAGATAAAGCGTATTTGAGGTAACTTTTATCAAAAATTCTAAGATAGGGTTAATATAATAAAGTCCTAAAGCACCCGCTGCGGCTAGGAAAAGCAAAGTTGTAATGCCCTCTGGTTTACTCCAGAATGATTGTTGAGGAGTATTTCCTCCAATTTGTGATAAATCTGCCATTGTTATAATGTTAATTAGTTAAATTTTGGTTTTACATTATTGATGTATTACTCAAAATAATGCTATAAATTTATTCCTTTATTTCTTTAACTCAAATACTGTGAAATCTTTGCAATATCGCCTTTTATTTGCTCTACGAAAGAACTATACGTGATTTCATAATTGCTTTTATTAGTTGTAATTTTTGCACTTTGTTCCGAAATATCAGTCGTAAATTTCGTAATTTTTTCGTTATTAGCATTAATTCGATTTTGTAAATCAATGATTTGTTTCGCTAATGTTTCGTTTTCGTCTTGGGTAGTTTTTAAACTATTTTTCAAACCTCCAACCTTATCGGTAATTGCCACTTCAACACCTTTCAAAAAATTCTGACGGTCAGAATCCAAAATGCTTACATATTGATTGGCAGTATTTGTCAAAACCGCTACATCTGTAATTCCTCCCATTGCTTTAAAACTTGCCCAAGCTACCTGATATTGTTTCTCTTCCGAAAGTCCCAAACCTACTAAACTTTTTAAAGCCTGCATATATTCAAAATAATCAGGACCTTTAAAATTGGAGTTTTCAATTAAGGATACAAAATGCTCCCCAAATTTTTTATCCACTATGCCCGTGCCAGAAGCGTTTTGAACAGCAATGGTCTGCTGAACTTGCACGTTCGGGAGCGTTCCTGCCTGTATGGGAGTGAATGCTGTTTGCGTATGTGTTGTATCTTCTTCAATAAAGAATCCTAATAATTTACGCCCAAAACTTTTTTTTTCTTCTGCCATTTTAAGTTAAAGTGTTATAGAGTTTTATAGTTTTTAATAATTACTAAATTCAAGGTCTGGTTATCGGCTGACTTGAGGTTATTTGAAAATAATAAATTTCTGAAATTTACTATTTTTCTTAAAAACTACCTACAATATTAGTAATTCTGTTTAATCAAATACTATTCCATTGTGTAAGAATGGTTGTGGGACTTGATAGGGTCGTGATTTTTTAGGATATTTTTCACATTTATTGCAACTTAATTAAAAAGACCTGCATCTTATATCCAGAAATACGAAAAGATAATTTCCTAAATCTGTGATTCTGTACTAACGTTAGCTCCCGTAATGGCTGCTTTATCAGCTATGACTTTTTTAACTAACGCATCGACTAAAAATGCCGAGGCAACCAAAGCAAAAACTTTTGAAGTTGGTATGTTTAAGCGTGTAAATTCTATGAAAATGAATGTAATGATTCAGAAAACGACTGATAAAGATTTAATTGTGGTATTAAAGGATAATAAAGGCGAAATACTGATAAACGGCTTTTTTATTTTTTTTTAACTTTCCTCTCCGTAAATTGGCAGTTCTTCTATGAATCCTAAAAAATATTTAAAATGCAAAATTTTCCTGACCTCGCAACCCTCAAAACCCACATTGGGCAAGAGATTGGCATAACGCCTTACATGACCGTTACGCAAGAGATGATTAATGATTTCGCCAAAGCCACTCAAGATTTTCAGTGGATTCACGTAGATGTTGAAATGGCAAACAAAATGTCTCCTTTCAAAACACCCGTGGCTCATGGATTTCTGACGCTTTCACTTGCACCGAAATTTATGTCCGACCTTTTCAAAGTTGAATCCGTAAAAATGGGAGTAAATTACGGAGCCAACAAAATCCGTTTTACCTCCGCCGTACCTTCGGGGTCACAAGTACGTATGCGAGCGAGTTTGATAGAAGCAGAGGAAGTTAAACCATCGGGTCTTAGAATTACGATGAATTGTATTTTTGAAATTGAAGGGCAAGAAAAACCCGCTTGTGTGGCGGAGTTGATTTCGTTACTCTATGAGTAGAATGTAGTAACTAGTAAGTGCTGGGACATATTTACTCATGGCATGACTTAACTCATAAATCATTGATACTGAACAAATTGTAATCAGTTATGCCATGAGTATTATGTTAACTTAATTTATCTAAGTACTTAGTTAGTAATAATAAATAACTAATAACAATCGAAACAAAACCATGAGATTACAAGAAAAAATTGCCATTATCACTGGTGCTGCCCGAGGTATTGGAGCGGCTACCGCTGAATTATTTTGCCGTGAAGGAGCAACCGTTATCATTTGGGATTTATTGGAAGTAGGTGAGCAAACTGCTTCTGCACTTCGTGACAAAGGGTTTCAGTGTGAATTCATGCACATTAGCACTACCGACGTCCCTGCGATTGAAGCGGCAAGTAGGGAAGTTTTTGAAAAATACGGACAGATTGATATTCTGATAAATAATGCAGGAATCACCCGTGACAAAACACTTTTAAAGATGTCGCATCTCGAATGGCAACAGGTAATTGATGTAAATTTAACGGGCGTTTTTAATTGTACAAAATCCATTGCTCCGTTTATGGTTCAGCAAAATTATGGACGCATTATTTGTACTTCGTCAATTGTGGGTGTGCATGGAAATTTCGGACAAACTAATTATGTTGCCGCCAAAGCGGGTGTAATCGGGATGGTGAAAACTTGGGCGAAGGAATTGGGAAAACACAATATTACCTCAAATGCTGTAGCTCCTGGATTTATAAAAACCGATATGACAGATGCCATTCCAGAAGCAGTACGTCAAGAAGTAATTAATTCTATTCCAGTAAGAAGAATGGGCGACCCAATGGATATTGCCAATGCTTATTTATTCTTGGCTTCCAATGAATCAGGATTTGTCAATGGGCAAGTTTTGGGCGTAAATGGAGGACAGGCTTCTTAGGTTTAACTTAATTATCACTCACTAAAAAAGCCTCCTTGTCAATAATAAAGCATTGACAAGGAGGCTTTTTTAGTGAGTGATAACTAATAGTTGCCAGTAGTTAGAATCAATGACCACCATTTGGTTTTGGACCACCTTGCCCTTTTCCATGTGGAGGAATCTGTAGTTCTTCTTTAAATACGCCTGCTGAAGTAAATTTCAACACTTTGTGACCCGTACCATTATCTAATCCAACAATTAGATTTCCATCACCATCTGAACCCGCACGTTTAATAGTATAGCCTGCATAATTTGCCTTGACATAAGCACTCACGTTGGCAGGAAGAGCCGTAATTGCTACTTCAGTTAATTTTGCTTTGTTTCCATAGTGACCTAATTTCTGAACAAAAACACCGTTTGCATCGAATAATAAACCTGTTTCAACACTATTTAATGACAAACCCACTACAAATTGACCTTTATCGTCTTTTCCTGCAAATTTGATTGCTGCTCCTGCATAATTGGTATTGATATAAGTCTTAACACTACTTGGCAAAGTTGCCGCATCAATACTCGTTAAATTTCCTTTACATTTTCCTTTTGTAATGGTATCATTCACAGCTGCTGTACGTGCAGCAGATGATGCCATCGAAGAAAATACTTCGTCTAAAGAAGTTGCATCAGGTGTCACATCCTGATTTTTACAGCTTGCCAAGAAAAGCCCTGACACGGCAGTTAATAAAAACAATACTTTTTTCATGTTGAATGTTTATTAGTTGAATATTAATTAATGATGTTTACGTAAAAGAATACAAAGGTTATTTAGTTTGTATTGCTTTTATTTTAAAATTATTTATTTGCTATTTTTGAGATTGTTATTGCTATTTTTTAACAATAATATTGACGGAATAACTTTGAATACTAGTGTATGAATATCACAAAAGCATCAATTTCTATATATGAAAAAAGGTTATTGAAATTTAATTCAATGACCTTCCCATTTATCTATTTCTTAACTCTTCCAATATTTCTTCAAATTATAACTAAACGTTAACATAAAATATTGTTGAAGTACGTTCGATTGGGAATCTTCAATATAATTAGTCGTAATATTCCGCTGAATGCTAGTATTTTGTTTGAGCAAATCAAATACTGATAAGCGAATTTCACCCGTTTGTGCTTTAAATATTTTCTTGGCAACCGCCATGTTCCAAAGTGTATATGCTTGATTAAAAGTAGATGATAATCCAGAATAGGAATAATAAGTGGCATCAGTATTGAAAACAAAGCCATTACCAATTATTATATTTAACCTAAACTTTACATTTTGGTTGAAATATCTATTATTTAAACTGGAAGAAAGCGTATTTTGAACGGAATTAAAATTAGAATTAGAAGAAATCGTGAAATCAACATTTTGACTGATATTACTGCTCAAAACCAGCCCAAACGAATATTTTTGAGCATCACTGTAATTCAATAAATTATTATTTAATCCAGGTGTGCGAGTGAAATTGGCAGTAAAATTTGAGTTGATATTTGACTTAATGAACTTCAATGGAAAACCATAAGACAGAAACCCCCTGATTGAATATTGACCGTCCAAATTAACGGGGCGGCTTAATTGTGAGCCTGTTCTTAACAAAATGTTTTGGGCAATTAATGTGTCTCTGGAAGCAATAAAATTGCTGTTAGTAATATTTCCTTTCACGATATTTCCACTCATCAAGGCCACAAAATTAGCAAAACTCGTTTGACTCGTTGCCGTGTATCTCAATGAAAATTGATGCTGATATTCCTGAGAAAGTGAGGAGTTTCCCGTTGAAAGACGGAGTGGATTATTATTATTCACCACCTCTTGCAATTGAGTAATAGAAGGCTGTTGAGTTTGGGTTTGATAATTAAAACGAAGCGTTTTTGCTTTACCATCCAAATTATAACGCATTGAAAATGAAGGTAGTACATTGTTGAAACTCCTATCAAGATTATATTTTATGGGGAAAGTCTGTTCGTTAATTAAGTTAGCATTTTGATATCGTACTTCCGCAGAAATTTGTAATTCTTTGGAATTATAACGGTACCCCGTTCCAATTTTATAATTGTAATAATCACTATTAAAAACGTTGCTCAAAAGCGTATCTAAACGATTATAGATTTGTTGAGAATCGGAAAAATTGTAAGAATACCTTTCCGACTGGTTTTCATTATACCCAAAACTGGTGCTGACAAAAACAAAACTTTTTTTGCTTAAAGGTTCAGAATAATACAAATTTGAAGAAATTCCCCAACCGTTTGCATTGGTAATGGCTTCTTGATTTAGAATCCTTGAGGACGGATTCGTTCCATAAAAATTATTAACTGATTTCAACAATCTGTCCGCTTCTCGATTGCTGTAAGTGGTGGTTAAATTAAAGGTTAACGAGCGACCAATTTTAGTAAATCTGTGTCGGAATAATAGATTATTTGAAAAATTAATGGCGTAATTAGTACTACTATTATTGTTAACAACGTCGTTTAGTTTTTGTGTTTTTAGGTTTGTAAAACCCGAATATCCCGAGTTTAAGTCCGTATTTTGAACGCTTATGTTGGGCGTCATTATCAAAGAATTTCTATCATCAATTTTATATTCCAACCTAAAATAGGCTCGATGATTTAGACTTTTCGTGGAGGAATTGCTGTTTTCAGTATAAGTTTGCCCCGTGTTATTGCTTTGAATATACTGCTGAAAAGTGTTTTCTACAATTGAGTTATTGGCCTGATTCAAGAAATAACTACCTTGAAATTTTAACTTAGTTCCCCATTCATTGGAATAATTTAATCCTAAAGCATTGGTAGTATTGTAACCAGGCTGGTTATTTACCAAAAAATTACCCGAATTATCCGTCCCTCCACCTTGTTGTCCACCGCCACGATTTCCAGCTCCACCACCGCCTCTTCGAGTTTGGGCAGAACCAGAGGCGACGCCCAACAAATCTTCAGAAGAAAAATTTTGTTGATTAATATTATTAGACTGAAAAAGAGCCGTAAAGCGACTATTACCTTTAAAACGGTTAATACTTGCATTGACTTTATACGTATCATTTGTACCAAATCCCGCTGAATTTCGACCAAAAATTCCATTTCGCATATCAGGACGAGTGGTTATATTTACCGTCTTGTTCGTATTACCATCATCCAATCCAGTAAGTTGAGATTGCTCGCTAAGTTGGTCAAATACTTGAATTTTATCAATTACTTCAGAAGGAATATTTTTAAGAGCTGCCATCGCATCTTTACCAAAAAATAATTTGCCGTCAATCATGACTTGCTTCACTTCATCGCCTTGAATTTGCAGTTTTCCATTGTCAATAACTGCTCCTGGCAATTTTTCCATTACCTCATCGGCATTGGCATCGGGATTCACTTTATAAGCTTTAGCGTTAAATTGAAGGGTATCTACCTTCTGGATAGTCGCTGCCACTTGTCCAATCACTTTCACTTCGTTGAGTTCTTTACTGCTTTCTTGTAAATAAATAGTTGGAATTTTAAAGGTTGAATCATTCGTTATAACAATGGTTTGTCGATATTCTTGATAGCCTAAAAAACGTACTCTCAAGGAATAAGTCCCTGCAATTACTTCGTTGAATGTAAACTTCCCCGCATTGTCAGTAGGAAATATTTTTCTTTTGGCAGAATCTTCTGAGCTTACCAGAGAAACGTAAGCACTTTTGAGTATTTTTTTCGTAGCCAATTCTCGAACTTCTCCGTTAACAATTGTTTGAGCAAAAAGCCCTTCATAGGCAAATAATGCACTTATAAGCGTGAGTAAACCTACTATTTTCATCTATTTAGGAATAAGAAATTGTAAGGGTTTTTAAATATTAATTTACCAATAAAAAATTTCGTTCAATTTTAACACCCTACATCTCAAACGGAATAACTTCTTTTTAAATATTAATTTTGTTTAGATAAACTTCAATCATCTTGGTTTAGAAACAAAATAAAATATTTGCCCATTTTATCCTAACTATTCTTTTTCTGTGGACAGTAAATGTTAGTGTTTCTGAGAAAACAGAGGAAACTAATATGATTTATCCCATAGAACAAAGATAAACCCCTGAAAGCCAAATAAAACACTCAAAATTCCTTTTGATTATCAGATAATACTTGTAATTTTGCACCCCTGATTTTTAGGTATTTATGGCTAATTATTCATAACACATTCATATTCAGGTTCGTGTATCTCAAATAAAACAATACAAAATGCCAACTATACAGCAGTTAGTAAGAAACGGCAGAGAGCAATTGACTTTTAAATCAAAGTCTCCAGCCTTAGATTCTTGTCCACAACGTCGTGGTGTGTGTACGAGGGTTTATACAACTACGCCAAAGAAGCCAAACTCGGCTATGCGTAAAGTAGCCCGTGTACGTTTAACCAACGGTAAAGAAGTAAATGCCTACATTCCAGGTGAAGGACACAATTTGCAAGAACACTCAATCGTATTGATTCGTGGTGGTCGTGTAAAAGATTTACCAGGTGTACGTTACCACATCATCCGTGGTGCATTAGATACATCAGGGGTAACTGGTCGTCGTCAGCGTCGTTCTAAATACGGTGCAAAACGTCCTAAGCCAGGTGCAGTAGTAGCACCAGTAAAAGGTGGAAAAGGCGGAAAGAAGAAATAATTCTTCTTTATTGCGGATTTTAGATTGATCTGTAAGGAGCAACCTCCGAAACAGCGACGGTTATCGTCATCAATCAAAAATCAAAAATCAGAACAGTCCAGTATGCTCAGTTAAGGCAGAAGATGGGCTAAACTTAAAAAATTAACAACACAATGAGAAAGTCAAAACCAAAGAAAAGATACGTGTTGCCTGATCCTAAATTTAAGGATGTAATGGTAACAAAGTTTGTAAATAATTTGATGTATGATGGTAAAAAATCAACGGCATTCACGATTTTTTACGGTGCATTAGACAAAGTTGAAGATAGAACGAAGGAGAAAAATGGTTTAGAGTTATTCAAAAAAGCTTTAAATAACGTTATGCCAACGGTAGAGGTTAAATCTCGCCGTGTGGGTGGAGCTACATTCCAAGTGCCAACGGAAGTTCGTTCTGATCGTAAATTGTCAGTGGGAATGAAATGGTTAATTCTTTACGCTCGTAAGCGTGGTGACAAAACTATGATTGACCGTTTGGCAAATGAGATTATGGCAGCTGCTAAAGGTGAAGGTGCAGCAGTGAAGAAGAAGGACGATACGCACCGTATGGCAGAAGCTAATAAAGCATTCTCTCACTTCAGATTCTAATTCAATAATTAACAACGAGATACACACGAACAAAAAAGCGAAAACCGAGAGGTTTTCGCTTTTTTGTTCGTGTGTAGTTCTCAGAAGTTTTAGAACTTTGCAAAAAAATAAAATATATTATGCTCCAAAGAATTCAAACTTTATTATTGGTCGCCGTAGCGGTGGCAATGTTGTCGGTAACGGTACTGCCTATGTGGGAGAAAAGTAGTGCTGCTTTAAATGAAAAAGTTACGCTAACGGCTTATGCTTTGGAATATTTCAAAACAACAAATCTGGTAAGTAGTGCAAATACGCTGGTAATTGTTATTTTGGCAATTATTTCAGCCTGTATTGCTGCTTTTTCAATCACACAATACAAAAAAAGAATGTTACAAATGACCTTGGGATTGATTAATTCAATTTTGATTGCCGTGGTGTTGGGTTATACATTTTACCAAGTTTTTAAGGTAGGAATTCCTATGTTTGAACCTGAAAATCAAGGGACTTATCATGCAGGATTCATTGCGGTAGTTGTGGCAATGTTGTGTAATATGATTGCTAATCGTTTTATTCGGAGAGATGAAATGTTAGTAAAATCTGCGGATAGAATGCGTTGATTTCGGATTGTGGACGGCAGCCGTTGCTGTTTGGGATTG
>JANXRS010000341.1 GCA_025356745.1 Arcicella sp. | reverse complement strand
AGATTTATTATCAAGAGATTTGATGGGATATTTTAATAATCCTGTCGCTGATAAACAGCCTTTCACAGCTCCAAATGCAGGTATTTGGGGTCCGAAAGTAATGTTAATTAACGAAATGTCTGGCTCAGGAGGTGATATGTTGCCTTATATGTTTAAGAAACGTAAAATTGGTCCGTTGGTAGGTACGAAAACTTGGGGTGGCTTAGTTGGTATTTGGGATGTTCCAAATTTGATTGACGGAGGTACAATAACCGCCCCAAGAGGAGGATTCTTTAATAATGAAGGAGAATGGGACATTGAAAACATAGGCGTTGCCCCCGATATTTTAGTTGAACAAGATGCCAAATCAGTAAAAGAAGGACATGATCCACAATTAGAAAAGGCCGTAGAAGTAGCGTTGGAATTACTTAAAACTCAAGCAATTCAATTGAAAAAACAACCCATTGATCCAATTAGAGTGAGAAGACCTAAGAATTGATTTCTGATTTTATATTTTTTCAAGGAAGGTTTTGTTCAGAGCGAAACCTTCCTTTTTTTGTGAATTACAGCCTTTCGTCACTTATTAAGAACGGTTGGTAATATTTTTTAGGATGAGGAAACTAAATATCCTTATATTCAATCATCAATCTAAAATTCAAATTCTTCAATTTAATACTATGCAATTAATTATTACGAATCTTAATAAAACCTACGATAATGGCGTGCAGGCTTTGAAAGATGTTAGTCTCACTATTAATCAAGGAATGTTTGGTCTTTTAGGACCAAATGGTGCGGGTAAATCTTCTCTCATGCGTACCATCGCAACCCTTCAAGAAGCTGATTCTGGTTCTATTTCTTTAGGAGATATTAATGTCCTGACTCAAAAGAAGATGTCCGTAAAACATTAGGATATTTGCCACAAGAGTTTGGCGTTTATCCAAAAATTGATGCTGTTACATTACTTAATCACTTAGCAGTTTTGAAAGGAATTACTAACACAAGCGAACGCAAAAATTTGGTGGAATCTCTTTTACAAAAAACTAATCTTTGGGAATCTCGCAACAAAAACTTAGGAGGTTTTTCTGGGGGAATGAAACAGCGTTTCGGCATTGCCCAAGCACTTTTAGCAAATCCAAAACTCATTATTGTGGATGAGCCAACCGCTGGGCTCGATCCTGCTGAAAGAAACCGTTTTTTGAATTTATTATCGGAATTAGGAGAAAATACCGTTGTCATTCTCTCAACACACATTGTGGATGATGTGAAAGAATTGTGTTCAGATATGGCAATTATCAACAAAGGACAGGTATTGTACAAAGGAAATCCTTTTGAGGCAATTGACGGAATTCAAGGAAAAATTTGGCGAAAACGGATTAAGAAAGAAGAATTAGTGGAGTATAGAATAAGTCATAACGTCATTTCTGATAGACTAATTGCAGGCTCACCTGTAGTTCATATTTTGTCAGAAAACAATCCTGACGGCACTTTTGAGGCAGTTTCAGCTGATTTGGAAGATGTTTATTTTGGTAAAATATTCTCTAACTAATCAGCCTAAACTCTCTCAAAAATGCTTTCAGAAATTATAAAATTTGAGTGGGCGTACCGAAAAGGACGACCTGCTACATGGATATATTTTGGTCTTATCTTTATTCTTCCTATCATTTTGGTTTCCACCGATGCCGTAAAAATTGTGGGTGGCGGTGAACAAACCAAGGAAAATGCTCCCCAAGCCATTGCATTTATGGAAATTGTATTTTCGTATTTGTTTATGATGATTACCTCAGCGGTAATGGGCGTTGCTGTGCTTCGAGACTTTGAATTCAATACAGAAGCCTTGATGTTTAGTACCCCAATAAAGAAATTTGATTACCTTTTTGGTCGATTTTTGGGTTCGTTTATGGTATTAATTCTCATCTTTTCCGCTATGATTTTGGCTTTCACAATTGGTGAATTTATGCCAAGTAGAGATGCAACAAAATTATTGCCGTATAGCTTTTGGCGTTATCTTCAACCTTTTTTGGTGTTGGTTTTACCGAACCTGTTTTTCACAGGAGCATTCTTTTTTGCAGGAGGTGCTTTAACCCGAAAAACGGTTATTATTTATACACAAGGTATAATTTTATTCGTGTTATATTCTATTTCTCAGAACCTAATGGGTGATATAGATAACCGTGAAATGGGGGCTTTACTTGACCCTTTCGGTATCCGCACTTTCAGCTATGTAACTCGCTATTGGACTCCCGCCCAAAAGAATGAGATGCTCGTTCCTTTAGAGGGAATTATGCTGTATAATCGCCTTTTGTGGACTGGGATTGGAGTATTGGCTTTGGCAATTACCTACTTCGGTTTTAGCTTTAATGTTGTTCGTTCTGGATTGTTTAAAAAGAAGGCAATTGCAGAAGATAAACAGTCTAAAATTAAACCTGAATTAGTTAAAATTCCTTTAGTAACCCAACATTTGAACGCTTGGACAGTGGTTCAGCAAACCCTTAAAAATGCGTGGTTTTATGCCAAAATGTCGATTATTGAAGTACCTTTTCTTACAATTGTGATTGCAGGAGTTTGTCTGTTAATTTCGACTCTGATTAATCCTGCTGAGACTTTTGGGGTAAAATCTATTCCAAATACGGGCAATGTTTTGGGGAGTTTGGGTAATTTCACACCTTTCTTATACGCCCTTGCCCTCACGTATGCAGGCGAGTTGATTTGGAAAGAAAGAGTAGTAAAATTCAATTTGATTAACGATGCTATGCCCGTTCCTGATTTTGTGGGAATTCTTAGTAAATTCCTCGCCATGATTATTATTTACTGTGGAATATTTGCCGTTTTGATTCTTGCGGGCGTAGCTGTACAAGCAATACAGGGCTATTTTGATTTTCAATTACCCATTTATTTTGAACATTTCTACCTTGGGCAATTAGTTACAATGGTCTTTTATACCATTCTTTTCTTCTTTATCAGGTTGAACGCATTTAAAAATGCAATTTTGAGTTTAAAATCAATGAATAGTACAATTTTATAACTGTAATTTTGCCAGAAATAATAAATTGATGAAAATTTGAATCTGGTTTTAGGTTTATGTTAACATAAATAC
>JANXRS010000330.1 GCA_025356745.1 Arcicella sp. | reverse complement strand
AGGAGCAGCGTGTTTGTCAGTTTTAACGGATATTGATTTCTTTGGAGGTTCAGACGATGACTTTTTGAGAGCTAGAAAAGCTAATCCTAGTATTCCGATGATTCGAAAAGATTTTATGATTGATGAGTACCAAATTATCGAATCAAAATCTCTGGGAGCAGATGTTATTCTGCTGATTGCTGCTAATCTTACTCCCTTAAAAGTCAGAAAATTAGGGAAATTGACCAAAGAATTAGGTATGGAAACGCTCTTAGAAATTCATGACGAAGAGGAACTAAATCGTAGCTTTTGCGAGTATATAGATGTAGTAGGTGTAAACAATCGAAATCTCAAAAATTTCTCGGAACAAAACGTTAATGCTTCTCTTGAATTAGTTGATAAAATCCCAGCTAATTGTATCAAAATTTCGGAGAGTTGTATCTCAAATATTGAGACCATAAAACTTTTAAAATCAGTTGGTTACGAAGGTTTTTTAATGGGAGAAACTTTTATGAAAACCGAAAATCCAGCAAAGGCTTTAGCAGATTTAATTGACCGATTGTAACAATAGTCATCCGCTGTAAGTTCTTACATTAATAATCATACATCCATCAATTAATTAAGTAATACAGGCTATCAACAATGTACGGACTTTTCAGTAAATTCGTTTGTAAACATAGCCACCCATCAAGAATATGAGAATAAAAGTCTGCGGTATGCGAGAGGCGGAAAATATCCGTCAATTATTAGCTATTCAACCTGATTACATGGGCTTCATTTTTTACGAAAAATCAAGCCGATTTATTGGAGAAGAATTAGATGAGGATTTATTGAAATCCTTTCCCTTTACTACTCGGAAAGTAGGCGTTTTTGTGAATGCTACAGCAGCTTACATCTTAGAAAACTATAAAAAATATGAACTTGATTATGTTCAATTACATGGAGAAGAGTTACCCGATTTTTGTAAAAATTTGAAACATAAAGGCATAAATATTATCAAGGCCTTTTGTGTTGATGAAAACTTTAACTTTGGAAAACTCCAAAATTATAAACCCTATTGTGATTTCTTTTTGTTTGATACCAAGGGGGAACAAAAGGGTGGTAATGGAAAATCCTTTGATTGGAGTATTTTAGATAAATATGATAATGAAAAGCCGTTTTTCTTAGCAGGTGGAATAGATTTAGAAAATGTCCATAATGCCCTCAAAATTACTGACTTAAAAATACATTCATTAGATGTAAATAGTAAGTTTGAAATCAGACCAGCCTTGAAAAATATTGATATGTTGGAAGAATTAATGAGTATTATAAAGCCTGAAATGGTGGAAGTGTAAAACAAAATTAAAATGACTACGATAACAGAATCAATTTATAACGTAAACGAAAAAGGATATTACGGGCAATTTGGTGGGGCTTTCATTCCAGAAATGCTTTATCCAAATGTGGAAGAACTTCGAGTTTCTTACCTAAGTATTATCGCTGAACCCGCTTTTCAAGAGGAATTTCAAGCACTTTTGAGAGACTATGTAGGTCGTCCAACACCTTTATTTTTAGCAAAGCGTTTATCTTCAAAATATAATACAACGATTTATTTAAAACGGGAAGATTTATGTCATACGGGTGCCCACAAAATCAATAATACAATTGGACAAATCTTAGTCGCAAAACGTCTGGGGAAAAAGAAAATTGTGGCTGAAACTGGTGCGGGTCAGCATGGAGTGGCAACGGCAACAGTTTGTGCGTTGATGGGCTTAGAGTGTATTGTTTATATGGGCGAAATTGACATTGAACGACAAGCTCCAAATGTTGCACGCATGAAAATGCTTGGGGCAGAAGTTCGTCCTGCTATGAGCGGTTCAAAAACGCTGAAAGATGCGACAAACGAAGCCATGCGTCACTGGATAAATAATCCTGTAGATACGCATTATATTATTGGTTCGGTGGTTGGTCCTCATCCTTATCCTGACATGGTTGCGAAGTTTCAATCGGTTATTTCAGAAGAAATTAGATGGCAATTATTAGAAAAAACGGGTAAAGAAAACCCTGACTATGTGATTGCGTGTGTAGGCGGAGGCTCTAATGCGGCTGGTGCTTTCTATCATTTTTTAGATGATTTAGACACTCGGTTAATTGCCGTTGAGGCAGGTGGACACGGGATCACTTCTGGTATGTCGGCAGCAACAACTTTCTTAGGAAAAATGGGTGTTTTGCATGGGAGTAAAAGTCTCTTAATGCAAACTGTTGATGGTCAAGTAGTTGAGCCTCATTCGATTTCTGCAGGTTTAGATTATCCAGGAATTGGACCGATGCACGCCAATTTATGGGAAACAAAACGAGCAGAGTTTTATGCTATCACCGATGAAGAGGCATTAGCATCAGCTTTGGAACTTTCGCAATTGGAAGGTATCATTCCTGCCCTCGAAACGGCTCATGCTATCGCAGTTTTGAAATATTTGAATGCAAAACCAGATGAGACAATTGTAATTAATCTTTCGGGACGGGGAGACAAAGATTTGAATACTTACATGAAGCACGTTTTATAGAAAATTTCTAAAAATTATATTCGGTAAATAAAGGCTTCACTTTGGTGAAGCCTTTATTTTTTGCCTAAAATTTTAACCATTCCCCTTTCTCCCGCATAACTTGTTCAATCACATCTCTAACCGCTCCTTTCCCCCCATTTTTAGGCGAAATATAACTGGCAATTGCTAAGATTTCATCGCAGGAATCAATAGGGCAAGTGGCAAAAAGATTAGGACGAGACATTACTTCATAATCGGGCAAATCATCGCCCATATACAAAATGTTTTCTTCTGCAATTCCCGATTCAGATAGCCAGCCCTGATAAATCTCTAATTTGCTCTTTCCGCCCGAACCCATAAAAATATCGTGGATTTTAAGATTTTGTAGGCGTTTACGCACGCCCTCGTGTTTGCCTCCCGTGATGACACATATTCTGTAACCTGCCTCCACTGCCCGTTCCAGAGCATATCCATCACGGATATAAAAAGTACGAAAATGCTCGCCAGTTTCTAATACATGGACATTTCCATCGGTCATCACGCCATCAATATCGAAGACGAAAGTGGTAATATTTTGTGGGAGTTTTTGTTTCATAATGCTATTTTTTCGTCAAAATACCTTCCGATAAAGTCCGATAAATTTGCTGATAATCAGGTTGTTGTTTCAAGAAAAGAAGATGTTGGTTAATTATTTTGTTGTCACCTCTGCGGGCGGGACCTGTTTGGGCTTTGAATATATCATCCGAAGCCATTGCTTTGCGGAAAGTTTCGTTGATTAATGGCTTTAAAAGGTCAAACTCTAAGTCGTTATCTTTCACAATTTCTTGAGCAATTCCCCAAAGATGATTGGTAAAATTACAAGCAAAAACCGCCGCTACGTGAAGTACACGCCTTTCTTCGGAATTAACCATGTAGGTAATATCCGAAATGTCCTGCCCTAAATCAATTAAAGCCTTTTCAACCGCTTCCTCATTTGATTCTATGCAAATGGGTATTTCACTAAAATCTATTTTAAAGTTTTTAGTGAAGGTTTGTAAAGGATAAAAAACGCCTGTCATAATTGAAACATCGCTGTTAATTCTTAGCAATTCGTCCAATTCTGCCAGTGATTTACTGCCCGAAGTATGAACCAACATTGAGCCTTCAGGAAGGACTAATTGTTTGGCAACTTCCAACATGGAATCGTCAGTTACGCATAGGAAAAAAACTTGGGCGATAGATTTTGAGAAGTTTAAATCTCGTTGAACTTTGGCATTGTATAAGTGCGTAGTGAGGTCTTCGGCATTTTTAATATTTCTACTAAAAACTTCCTCTACGCCATGCCCTGCATTTTCGAGTGCTTGTGAGAGATGCCACGAGACGTTTCCCGCTCCGATGAATGATATTTTCATTTAAAAATTTGCTCGTAAGTGTCTAAATTAAAACCCATTATAACAATTTTATCATTTTCAATAATGGGACGTTTTATCATAGATGGTTTCTCTATCATGAGCTTCATAGCCTCTTTGTCGGTCGAAGCTTTCTCTTCATCGGATAGTTTTTTCCAAGTTGTTCCCGCCCGATTGATGAGTACGTCCCAAGGTTTTTGAGTAAGCCAATCTTGAATTTTATTTTCCGAAACACCCATTTTTTTGTAATCGTGAAACTCGTAAGGAACATTATTTTCGGTAAGCCAGTCAAAGGCTTTTTTCATGGTATCACAATTTTTGATGCCGTATATTTTGTACATAATTAAAAGTTGATAAGTTTTAGGTTGATAAATGTATGATCTATAAGATATACAAAACACTACAAAGATATTTCAAAATACCTTTACAATTTAACCCATCACCACTTTATTATATCGATTTCGATATTCAATTGGGGGCATTTCTGTTACTTTTTGAAGACATCTATAAACACTTTGATAGCATTTTGCACGCTACTTTGACCAATGGAAATAGTAAAATTAAGCATCAAAAAAGGCTTTCTGAATGATACAGAAAGCCTTTTTTTAATACTACCAAGCCACTGTTACGGCTCCTTCTTTTCGTTGCATACCTCGCTCTGGAAAGTATTCGGGGATATAGGTAATGACCCACGCAAAGGAATCGGGTTTGACTAAGGTGCCTTTATATTTTCCGTCCCAACGGTCTTCGGGAGTTTTGGAAGTAAAAATTAATTCTCCCCAACGATTATATATTTTCAAGTCGAAATCTCTAATATAAAATGGAAAAACTTGAAAATTGTCATTGTTACTATCCCCATTTGGCGTGAAGATAGTTGGCACTAAAATACTGGGGTCGCAACGGTCGATAACAGTAGTTTTGGCAATAATTGAACAGCCTACTGAATTGGTTACAAAAACCGTATAAACTCCGATGGATGAGACAGAAATTTGTTTAGTGGTTTGTCCAGTTGGATTCCATAAGTAAGTCAATCCAACCCCTCCACCTGCATCAATTTTAACTGGTAAATTGGCAGGAATACAAAGCGGAATTTCACCTCTTAATGAAACAGAAGGTGTAGGTAAAATATTTACAGAAATTGTATCTGTAACACGGCAAAGGTCTTTTGTAGCTGTCAAAATATATTTTCCAGACTTATCAGGGAAAATCGTTGATGAATTTTCACCTGTATTCCAACGATAGTTTATTCCTGTCATGGGCGTAACACCAATGAAATCAGTAGCTCCTCTACAAATACTTTTATCAGCACCTAGGTTGATAACTGGAGCATCCAAAACGGTTATTTCCTTATTTGCCACAGATGTACAACCATTTTGTGTCAATTCATATTTCACTGCATAGATTCCAATGGCAGAGGCCTTAAAAACTCCCGTATTACTAACATTTGAACCTTGCCAAGTTCCACCCGCTGGGCTTCCAACTAATTGCGTAGGAGTTGGCGTTAAACACAAACGACTTGGAGCAGTTAAATTTACTTTTGGTGAAACTTTAAAAAGTACATTCGTTTTTGCTGAATTAATACATTTTCCATCGGTTGAAGTAATCGTTACAGTATAAGTACCATTCTGAGTAACTTCAATGTTTAAAGTGGTTGCTCCCGTACTCCATTTAATGCTTCCATTGGTATAATTTAAGGGACTCAGCGTTATTATTTCGCCCTCACATTTACCCGTAGGAGCTGGTAAAAGAGAAATGTCTGTGCGAGGAATTTTGTTTAATTTTATATCATTACCGATAAATTTACAACCACTATTATCCTTAAATTCTAGATAATAAGTGCCTTCAATTAAGCCTTTAATCGTATATTTTCCAGTAGATACAAAAATGGAAGCCATAACGCCTTGCTTCACAATGGCATCATTGTTATCCCGCTGACGAAGAATAAAATCTACGGGTCTGAATTGACTATTCGAGGCTACGGTAATATTAATTGCTCCATCACTTATGCACGTGACGGGTGAAGGTGTAAGGGTGATATTGGCATTCGGTGTTGCCGCAGCATTCAATACAATAGCAACAGTAGTATCACAAGATAAAGTACTCTTTATCGTAACTTTATAGCTTCCCGTTGTAAGATTTGTAATACCGTTTGAAGTTGCTCTTGCAATCATTATCCCATCCTTAAACCAAGTAAAATTGTAAGTGTCTGTCGGAGAAAAATTCAACAACTGAATTGCTCCGTTATTGGCCGTACAGCCCGTAGGAGCAGTTTTATTAATCAAAAATGATGTTCTGGGACGTATTCGTACATTGATAGTATCAGCCGTTTTACAAGATATTGTACCGATAAGTGTTGTCACAGAAACGATATACCTTCCTGCCGTTGAAACTGTAATTTTTGCCGTTGTTGCTCCCGTACTCCATAAATAAGTAGTGCCTGTTCCACCTGTATTTGAAGCGTCCAAAATAAGGGGAGATCCTTTACAGATAAGCGTATCGGGCCCTAAATTTAAAGGTTTTGCTTGGGCAAGAACCACCTTAACGGAGTCAAAACCAAGACAACCTCGGTTCTCAACTACTACAATATAACTACCTGATTGTTTGACTACTAAGGTTTTTAAACTATCTTTTGGAAGAAATTTTCTATCTTTAAACCAGAAGTAATTAGTGGTATCTAATCGTTCTTTCGAGTCGAGCGTTACAGTACTCGCACATAAGTTTAAATCAGGACCTAAATTGGGTTTAGGTAAGCGTAATATTTCAAACGGTTGGGCGGGTAACATTGTATCAGGTTTGCAACGATTACCCATATTTACAACCAGATAATACTTTCCAGGTTCCGTAAATGTATAATTAACCTTCAAACCTTTGTCTCCTTCACCTCCCTGTATGGATGCAACGGGTGAGCCAAAAGGTTTTCCATCTTTTGGAATCTCTCCTTTGTAAAAACGCCAATCGGTTTTGGTATTTTTTAATTTATCACCACATAAATGATTTGTTTGGAATGAACTTGGCGAACCCAAACAAGTGTCTCCCGCCATAATTCCCACCCCTTCATTTTTCTCTTCGGAAATATTATAAGTAGTCGGTAGTCCTAATTGACTGGTTTTTCCATTTAAACTAAAGCCTTTTCTGTCGTAATAATCTTTCGTTAAACTCTTGATGGAAATAGTATCGTTAGGTAATTTGATAATGCCCAAAGTATTACTTCCTTGAACAGCAAGATAAATCTTACCATCGGGGGCTAATTGAATGGCACCATAATATTCTTTTTTAGAAGAATCGAGTGTAATTTTTGATTTGGCAATTACGGTAGAATCCTTATCAGTTATGTCAAAACGCAGTAAAGATGAATAGGAACCTGCTTTTTTGACGCTATCCGCTTTCATCGTTGCAAATAATGTTTTGCTATCGGACGAAAATTCTATGCCATAAACTGTGGGCGGAGCAGGGCCTAAATCAATGACTCTTTTATTGGTAATTGCTCCCGTAGAATCCGCAAAATCATACAATTCGATTAAATTTCTTTTCCCTCCTGGAATAGCAACGGCAAATTTTGTTCCGTCTTTTGATACTTTTATATAACCTTCACCCTTAAATGTACTATCAATCCTTGACCCTATTTGGACAATTTTTGAAATAGAAACGCCGTTTTTCGTTACTCTTCTTAAACGAATCGTATCCGTTCCAAAATCGTGCGTAATGACCCAATACGTTGAATCTTTTTTAACGAAATGAGAAATTAATTGCTCTGTCGTTGGGGCATCATCCAAAATCGTATTTTGCTCAATAACTTTGCCCTGTCCCTTATTTTGACGAATATCGACAACGCTATAACTTAATTGTTTTTTGCCGTTAATATCAGAAGTTGTAAAAACATAATACAATGATTGACAACCCTGACAGCTTGGTTGAGGCACAATAATAGCAGATTGCGTGGACACATTGCTGCCTGCCAAAGAGTCTTTCCCAGAAAGGCTAGACATTTCCTTCCCATTTTTATCATAAATCTTCCGACCATCTGTATAAAACAATAAATTCCCATTTTTATCCGCAATTGTAGATACGCCTTCTTTGGTATTTATTTTGCCTTTTGTATCCGCTGTAGCAGTTGAACCAGAGAATTTTATTCCCGCATTATTTCCAAAATACCAATAAGTTTCAGGAGGTTTTGGAGGTGGAGGAACGCATAATTTTACATTGATTTTATTCTGAGCCGAACATCCTGTGGTCGAATCCGTAACTTGCACTGAATAACAACTGGTTGTATCCGCCCGAAGTGTTTGGGTTGTATCACCTTTTGGAAACCAGATGTATTTATATTTTGGGTCTGCCCCACCATTTTTATAAGGGTCAAGTGTTAAGAAGTCGCCTTTACAAATGGTAGTATCTTGTTGAGAAGGCGAATTTCCTAAATAAAATGGTTGTGGAGGATTGTTAATAGTAATTGTTTGGGTATAAACTACTGGCAACCCTGCTTCTGTACGAGTAAGTGTTACAATTTTAGGACCAGGTGTAGCATATAAATGCACGGGATTTTTTAAGGTAGAAGTATTTTTTGCAGCACTCGCTACATCGCCAAATTCCCATTTCCATGCAGTAGCGAATGTTTTTAGCGTATCCCGAAAAGTGGTTGCTGACGTTGAATCTCGACATTCGGGCAAGCACATTTTAGTAACTTTAAATTGTGCATACAAATTCACAGAAAGTCCCCACGATAAAATAAGCGTAGAGAAAATCAAAAAATACGGTCGTATTCTACTAAATTGTATCATTATTTCGTTTCCTAACAATATAGACAATACGTTAATCCAAATGGTTGTATTGCTTGTTTTAGTGGCATTAAATATGCTTGTTTTACAAAATTTCAAGAATTAAAATGCTTGTAATTCTTTGAAATTAACGTAATTTAAGTCTAAAAAATTTTAAAGATTATTAAATTATCCTATTTTAAATTGAATGATTATAGGTTTAAGTAGTTTACGTAAAAAAATAAACCGTTTTTAAGGTACTGAAATTAGCTTCATTACTAATAAAGATGTTAAAAACGCATCTAATACTATGTTGAAAAAAAGAATTTTACTGATGTTATTTGTATTTTCTTGGACTTTCACCCAAGCTCAGGACCCCCAATATTCTCAATTTTATGCCGCTCCTTTATACTTGAATCCAGCTTTTGCGGGTTCGGCAATGGCTCCACGAGTAAATTTCAACCATCGAAATCAGTGGCCATCTTTGAGTGCTAATTTTGTAACATCTTCCATATCGGCCGATATGTACTTTGATAAATTCAATAGTGGAGTAGGTATTCTCTTAACAACTGACCGCCAATTTACGAATTTAACCACTACGGATATTGGAGCGATTTATTCCTATCACCTAAGAATTAGTGATGGATTAACTGCTAAGTTGGGTGTTCAGGGTGCGTATGTGACAAGAGGAATTAATTTTGCAGATTATACTTTTGGTGACCAAATCAATAGCTATTTATCAACAGGAGCCTATCCAAGAGTTTCAAATGACCAAATTTTGCAGGGTGGAAATAATCTTACGCCACAATTAAAATATTGGGATTTTTCATCGGGTGCTTTGGTCTATTCAGAACAGTTTTGGATTGGGGCTTCGGTGCATCATATCAATCAACCATCGCAATCATTTAATGACAAAGACGCTCGTTTGCCTATCAAAATTGGTATTCAAGCAGGTTATAGAATTCCTTTAGGAGATTATATGATTGGAAATAATTTGGGAGATGCCATTGAGCGAGAGAAAAGTATTACGCCTGTAATTCATTACAAGAAACAAGGTGCATCCGATCAATTGGATGTTGGTGCGTATTTAACGTATTCACCGCTTGTTTTAGGTGCTTGGTACAGAGGAATTCCCTTGAAAAGCTATACCAAAGACAATGTGAGCATTATTAGTCACGATGCGGCGGTATTTTTGGTAGGTTATCGTCAAGATAATTTTTCGATTGGATACAGTTACGATGCCACGATTTCAAGATTAGGTTCAACGGGTGGAGCTCACGAAATATCCTTGTCTTATACGTTTTCAGATTGGATAGAACCCAACAGACATGCTCGTCCACGTAAGGGGGAGCTGAAATGTCCAAAATTTTAAGCTTTAGGCAAAAAATATAAAAAAGGGTAAAATGTAAGGACTTTAGCCATTCTTACGTTCTACCCTTTTACCCTTTTTTACGAACTTTGAAAAGTGCCTTTAAATCGTTAAATTTGTTTAAAATATAATTCCTTACTTAACATTCTAAAAAATACCACCAATTGACATTTCAAGATTTTAACTTTGACGAAAAATTATTAGAAGGCTTGTACTCAATGGGTTATAGCAAACCTACACCCATCCAAGCCCAAGCAATTCCACTTATTCAGACTGATAAAGATTTGATAGCCTGTGCTCAAACGGGTACGGGGAAAACGGCGGCATTTTTATTGCCTATCATTAACAAAATCATCCGTTTACCTGATGAAAAAAGAAGATTAAATACACTTATAATCTCTCCTACTCGTGAATTAGCCACACAAATTGATAATCAAGTTGAAGGTTTGGGATATTTTACGGGCGTAAGTTCAATTTCGATTTATGGTGGAGGAGATGGTAATGCGTGGAATCAGCAAAGAAAGGCTTTGGAAGAAGGGGCGGATATAATTATTGCAACTCCAGGACGACTCATTGCCATTTTGCAAATGGGTGTAATTGATTTCTCACAACTTCAACACCTTATTTTGGATGAAGCCGACCGTATGTTGGATATGGGTTTCTTTGATGATATTCTAAAAATTATCAAGTATATCCCTGCCAAACGCCAAACGCTTTTGTTCTCGGCAACAATGCCTCCTAAAATCAGAAAATTAGCACATAGTATTCTCGTAAATCCAGAGCAATTGAACATTTCCATCTCGAAACCTTCAGAGGGAATTTTGCAACAGGCTTATGTGGTTTATGATGCCCAGAAGATAAAATTATTAACTCATATATTAAAAGAAGGAAACTTTGGCAGTGTCATTATTTTTGCTTCAACCAAAGAAAGTGTTAAAAAATTAGATAATGAATTGCATCGTTTAGGCATGAAAACTAAAGCTTTTCACTCGGATTTGGAACAGAAAGAGCGAGAGGAAATTATGCGAGAATTTAAAGGAAAAACCCTCCAAATATTAATTGGAACGGATATTCTTTCTCGTGGAATTGATGTAGAAGGTATTAGTTTAGTCGTAAATTTCAATACTCCCCACGATCCAGAAGACTACGTTCACCGCATCGGCAGAACAGCAAGGGCAGAAACAACAGGTACCGCAATTACGTTTATCAACGACAAAGACCAACGTAAATTTGCTGCAATTGAAGAACTTATTGAAAAGGAAATTCCAAAACTTTCCTTACCCGCAGGCATGGGCGATGCCCCAAATTACCAACCCGAAAAGCGAGTAAGTTCTGGAGATTTTCATAAGAAGAAAACGTACCATAAAAAGAAGCCTGGATTTGTTAAGAAAGTATAAAATCAAGAAAATGGATTTTATCCCTTGTACGAAAAATAAGAGATTTTGCCTATTTTGTACAGTATCTTTATAAAACTAAACGAATGAAATTAACGATAGACAATTTAGGTAAGATAGTTCATAGCGAACTTGAACTTAACGATTTAACTATACTTGTTGGGGATAATAATGCTGGCAAGACTTATATTACTTATACCATATACGGTTTACTTAATAATTGGCAAGATTTTATTAATTATGATAGTTTTGAATTAATCGAAACAACATTAAAGAGTGAAGGACAAATTACTCTTAATAAGGAAGAGATAATAGCATTAGTTTCAAAAAGTATAGTTTCAGAAAGTGAAAATTTTCAAGAACGTATAAAAGATTTATTTAATGATAAGGAGGGTCAATTTACTGATGCTAAAGTAAGATTAGAGTTTGAAAAACCAAACCAATTTAAAAATTCTGAAAGGACAATTCAAATTGGGAAGAGCATAATTATTGAAGGAAAATTGCAGGATAATATTCTTTTAATAAGCTATACGAAACAAAGTAATATTGAACTGGATGACAGATTATTCAAGCGAGTAATTGGAGATATTTTTTCGAGTTTAGTTTTTGATGATATATTTCCTAAACCTGTTATTATAACCGCTGAAAGGTTGGGGATTTCACTTTTTTATAAAGAATTAGATGAAACAAGAACTTCTTTAATTGATAGTTTACAGAAACTCAATGAAAAAGAGAGCGACATTCACCCTCTTGAACTTTACATGTCAAGAACTGCTTATTATGCAACACCTATAAGAGACCACATATCGTTTACCAGAAATATTGAAAAAATAAAAAAGCAGACTTCTGAAATTGATTCAACTTATTCAATGGAGATTATTAGAGATATATTGGGTGCTGAATTTAAAAAAGATAATAAGCACGACATTCGCTTTTATACTAAAAATAAGAAAAACAACAAATTTGATATTCCACTTTATTTAGCTTCATCGTCTGCCAGATGTATTGTCGATATTTATTTTTATTTGAATCATAAGGCAAAAGAGGGCGATATTTTAATTATAGATGAACCAGAAAGTCATTTAACATTAAAAAACCAACGTTTGATGGCTAAATTATTGGTATCACTTATAAATTTAAAAATAAAAGTATTTATTACAACCCATAGTGATTTTTTAATCAAAGAATTGAATAATTTAATTTTGCTCTCAAATCCTTTTGAAGGGAAAGAAAGTTGGTTAACTAAAAATAAAAAAAACTATTCAAAAAAAGATAAAATTGAATTTACAAAAGTTTCTGTTTATCAAGCTAAAGATGGGAGAATAGAAAAATTATTATTAACAAATAAAGGCGTTGAAATACCATTTTTTGATGATGAAATCAATCATTTATTTTCAATTTCATCAGACTTAGATTATCTTATTGACTAAATTACATCTATGAAAGATATTTTCTGCAATGTCGAGGTAACTCAAAATTTCGACCAAAAAAAGAATGAAATTTTATTGAAAGAGGATGAAACTAATCAAAAAATTTTGATTGGAGGAATACCAAATGATGCTATCCTTTTAAAATTGGACATTGATAAAAGAGAATACAAACGTAAATCAATGTATTTGAGGCGAGAAACGCCAATTATTCATAAAGGGTGCGACTATTGTTTAATTATTCCCTCTCAACAAAAAATTATCCTTTTTGAATCAGGTTGAACGCATTTAAAAATGCAATTTTGAGTTTAAAATCAATGAATAGTACAATTTTATAACTGTAATTTTGCCAGAAATAATAAATTGATGAAAATTTGAATCTGGTTTTAGGTTTATGTTAACATAAATAC
>JANXRS010000309.1 GCA_025356745.1 Arcicella sp. | reverse complement strand
CAATTTTTACCCGTAAAATTGGCTACATTTCCTTTTGAATCCACAATTCCCACTTGACGAACTTCCTTACCTGAATCATCCGATAATAAAATATCAAGAGCTTCTTGAGCAGTTTTACCTTGTTTTAGTAAAGCTAATCCTCTAATTCCAAAGGATTTATTCGTAAAAGATTGCGTAGCAACTGCCCCAACCCCAGCTTCTGCCCAAGAAACAGAAGTCCCAACGCTAAACCAGTGACTTTGAACACCAACAGCAATTTCACCCGTTTTTTCATCACGTGCCACAATCGAAAAAGTATGAGCCAAACCCTTATCTTTTTTGAAAAACTGAGCGTCTGATTGGTAAAAAATTAAAAATAGGAAAGGAATTAGGTATTTTTTCATTTTGATATGGGTTTTAATTTATTATTTATCAAGAAGGATATTCAATCCTTTCTCCCGTTTGTTTATATCCTTTTTCTTCAAATATTCGTTTCCAACCTTCCATCATAAAACCAATGCCATAACCAAATAATTGAACAAAAACCGCTATTACACTCAATAGACCTATTTTAAGACTTTTATTTTTAAAAGCTGAATCAATGAAATTTAATAAAATATAGAGTGCTAAAAAAATAATCCCTACATAAAAAAATGGTTTATAAATCAGGTAAAGAAACGGAATCGAAAGACATCCCAAAGTAAAAAGCATAGGAAATGTATGCACTAATTTGAGTTCTTTCGGGAAGAAACGGCTGATGTTTATGCGGGCTTTTCCGAAAAATTTTAATTGCTTAAAAAACTGCGAAAAACTGGTTCTGCGTTTGTGATAAATGAAGGCTTTTGGGATTAGTCCCGACTGAAAACCCATAGAAATAGCACGGATTGAAAACTCAATATCCTCGCCCATTCTGGTGATTATAAAGCCTTGCGTTTTCTCCCAAACTGCTCTTGAGAGTCCCATATTAAAACTGCGAGGATGAAAAATTCCCCCCAGATTCTTTTCACTTCCCCGAATTCCACCCGTTGTGAAAAGTGATGTCATGGAATAACTAATGGCTTTTTGGATAGGAGAAAAATTCGAATGGTCACGGTCTGGACCTCCGTATAAGTCTAAAAAATTGGTATTGAGTTGATTATCAACGATTTCAAGGTAATTATTTTCAATTAAAGCATCCGAATCTAACACAATAAAATAGTCTCCTTTAGCGTATTTAAAACCCGTATTTCGGGCAAAACCCTGTCCTGTATTTTGTTGGAAGTAATAATTTATTTCTAATTTTTGCTTAAAACCCTTCACAACGTCATCACATTTTATGACTGAACCATCTTCAATTATCACAACTTCAAAATTTGTATAACTCTGATTCACAAGACATTGCAATAATTCTTCAACTTCGTCAGGACGATTATAAACAGGAATAATAATGGAGTATTTTCTGGACATTATGGTTAATAAGTTTCCCGCAAATTACAGACAAAACTTATCATGTCTTGTATTTCTTTTTAAAATACCAACGGAAATTAGGTATAAAGTCGCTATCACGCAAAGGGAGATTCTTTTAACATCATAGCGACTTTATCATTTATTTAAGGTATTTAAAATTTCAATGTCGCTGGTAAATACTTGGCTAACAACGCTTTATAATAAGGATTCAGAGCCTCTGTGTCGGGCGGAGTTGGCAATTTTGAGTACAAATCATAAGGATTAAATTTTCTTACCCATTCAAACATTTCATGGTCGTGTGCATCCATCAAGTGATTGTATGCTTCTTCACGGTGTTGCGAATAAAATGAGTGGTAACGAATCATATACAAGGCGGGTTCTGGCAAATAATCTTTCACCATTTGATATAAATATTCATCATGTCCCCATGACATATCCACTTTTCGCAACCCACAATTAGGTTCATAAACGCCATATTTAGTGTTGAGCAATTCATTGTCTTTATCAGGATTTAGCTCAAAATATTCTGGATAAACAATCTTATCAGAAGGCTTGCAACCTACTGGAAAAGTATCGCCGACTACAGCCCATTGAGGTTCGCCAAAAAGGCATAAAACCTTTCCCATATCATGCAACAATCCTGTTAGTACAAACCAATCTGGGTGTCCATCGGCTCTAATTGCTTCGGAAGTTTGTAGTAAATGTTGCCATTGATCGAGGGATGTATCTGGATCAGAATCATCTACGAGCGTATTTAGAAAATCAAAAGCCTCCCAAATGGGCATTTCAGTTTTGTTAAACTTCAAGAACTCCGCTTGTTTTTCTTTCACAAAATCGAAGGTTTGAAATTTGTGATTCAAGCGATAAAATTCATGCACAGTATCCCTTTCAGGACTATCATAATTACGATAATCTTGTTTTGATTTTTGTTGAGATTCTTCGGGATAACGTAATAACACATCATCTTCCCAAACATCAAGGCTCGCTAAAGGAGCAATTTCTTTTTCTGAAAATTCCATATAATTATTTTTTTCATGTTTTTCAGTCTCAAAATTATACAATTTAATGGATAATTTAAATTTTGTCTAAAATACTTTTAAAAACAGAAAAACGTTTACTTCAAAATCCTCCAACAAAATGTTTCCAAAAAAATTTATCATTCTATTTTTTTTAACGACTTGCTTTTGTGTCGTAAAAAGTCTTGCTCAAACGCCTTCTTTGAGTCAATTATTCTATCCAAATATTACTTTACGAGCAGAATATATGCCCGTAACTATCTCAGATAATGGAACAAAATTCGGATTTAATCGGACAACAGCGACGGGAATTATTCCATTAAGCACGGAAATTTCAACGGGTTTTGGCTTGGGAAAAAAGTTAGATATTCAAGCAAGACATAATCTTTTAATCGCCAATATGTCCCAGATTAACCCAACTATTAATGGTTTAGAAAAACCAGAAGGTGGGTACAAAACGTTTGGGGTAACATTTGTTCAATTAAAAGCCAGTTTACGGGAAAAATTTTGGCTCTATGGCATTGGAGGGGGAGTCACGCAATCAAATGAAACATTTTTCAATCCTCAACCCTATTTTTATGGCGGTGCTGCCCGTTTAAGAATTTTGGGACTAAGAACGCAAATCCTCTATGGAACTGCCATTATTTACAATCAGAAATTTAGAGTTATTCCCATTTTTGGTTTTACCAAAGGATTGGGTAGTGACTGGAAAGTCTCTGGCATTTTACCTTTCAGAGCAAGTTTAACGTATAAAGCAAGTCCATGGCTTCACTTGGACTTCAATTCGGTTTATGATGGATACAGTGCTGGATTTCAAGAATACACTACTTCTGAAAAATTAATTCGACGAGAGAACTATCAACAAGTTCGCTTTTCGTTGTCAGCCAATGCTAATTTCTTGAATGTTTTTAATTTAGGTATTGAGGGCGGAATTGGCACTTTTAGGCACTTAAAAACTTTCAATTCTGCTAATGAAACTTTATCAAATTTAAGTCTGCCAGTAGCACCTTATGTGGGTGTAAGTTTGCGTTACATCACGAGCAAATCTAAACTTTCCTCAAAATTCATGAAAGGTACAGGAATCGATTTTTGAAGTTGATTAAAAGTACTATTTCGTTTGTTAAAATCATCATTTTTATAGAAAAATATCCTCATTTTTATTAAAGAAATCTTAATAAGTAACCTGTCATAATAAAAGTATATTTTTTTGTATCTTCGTTCATGCGTTATATCAAGCTCAACGAAGAAGAAATACAGCAACTCGTATCCATGGAGTTAGCTACCATTAGTCAACCTTTGCGAAATAGGGTAAAAT
>JANXRS010000307.1 GCA_025356745.1 Arcicella sp. | reverse complement strand
TCCAATTCAGCAAGAATTAGCCACAAAATTAGGAGAACTTTCTGGATATGAAGATTACGAACTTTTCCTTTGTAATTCAGGGGCAGAAGCCAACGAAAATGCATTGAAAACGGCTTCATTTTTCAATGGTCGTAAAAAGGTGATTGCCTTTTCAAAAGCATTTCATGGCAGAACTGCGGGTGCTGTTGCGGTTACGGATAATAAAACCATTATTGCTCCCATAAACTACGATGAACACGTTACTTTTTTGCCGTTTAACGATGTCGAAGCCTTACGTGCTGGCGTTACTGAAGAAACTTGTGCCGTCATTGTGGAAGGAATTCAAGGGGTTGGCGGTATAAACGTAGCATCAGATGAATTTTTAAAAACTGCTCGTGAAGTTTGTGATAAAACGGGAGCAGTGTTAATTTTGGATTCTGTACAATGTGGATACGGACGTTCTGGTAAATTTTTCTCGCATGATTTTTCAGGAATCCGTCCAGACATTATAACTACAGCAAAAGGTATGGGAAATGGATTTCCAATTGGTGGCGTATTGATTGCCCCAAAATTCAAAGCAAAATTTGGTATGTTAGGCACAACTTTCGGCGGAAATCATTTGGCTTGTGCAGCAGCTGTAGCAGTTTTGGATGTGATGAAATCGGAGAATTTGATGGAAAATGCTACCCAAAAAGGTGACTATTTATTCGAGAATTTGAAAGGAATATCAGGCATCAAAGAATTGCGTGGACGTGGATTGATGATTGGTATCGAATTTGAACAACCTGTTGATAAAATTAGGGATACTTTACTATTTGACCATAAAATTTTCTGTGGCTATTCGGGTAAAAATACCTTGAGATTATTGCCAAGTTTAGCTTTGGGACAAGCAGAATGTGATATATTTTTGGAAGCTTTGGCAGTAATTGTGAAATAAAAATATTGAATTGTTGAGATTTGAGTTAGCAAATAACTCAAATCTCAACAATTCAATATTTTATAACGCTTTATCTTCCAAAACCTTAATAATTATTTTTTCCATACAATCGTCTCTTCTTTACTGATTTTCTGCTCTCCCTACAAGGTCTGTTTAGTTTTATAGACAATACATAATCTTTTGTAGGTAACACAATTTGAATAAAAAATCTCAAAAGAATATAGGAACATAACACTTGCAAGTACAAGAAAAGAAAATAAAGCAATTTGGTTTATGGGAAGATGAAGCCTATGGTTATCAAATACTTATCACTTTAACATTAAATAAATTTAGATAAAAAAATAATATATTACGTACAAAAGGTTTTTTTTGGCATGGGTTTTATAAAATACCTATTTGCATTAGCCTTCACTACATTTTGATATTAACTCAAAATGTGATTATTTTGCGTTTCATTTGCGTTATTTTAAATGCTTAAATTGAAATTTCCTTAATAGTTGTATATTAAAACCTGTTATTTAATCACAATGACAGTTCATGGATAACAAATAAATAATACTTAAAAAATGGCATTAATTACTAAAATTAGAGAGAAGTCGGGAATAGCAGCGGCAGCAATTGCTATCAGTTTAATTTTTTTCCTTATTGGTGGAGATATTTTTAGTGGAAATTCACGTTTCTTCGGAGGTTCGAGTGATGTAGTGGGTGAAATTGGAGGTGAAAAAATCAATTACAAAGACTTCCAGAAAAAAGTTGAAGATGCTGCTCAAAACTACACGCAACAAGCGGGACGTAGTCCAGGCGAGCAAGAAACAAGTCAGATGCGTGACCAAATTTGGAATCAGTACATTTTGGATTTGGCTTATGGAAAAGAATATGAGGCTTTAGGTTTATCAGTTTCTTCAAAGGAATTAGTTGATATGGTGCAAGGTGAAAATATTCATCCATCAGTTCGTCAGCAATTTACTAATCCACAGACGGGTCAATTTGATAAAACGTATGTGATTCAATTCTTGAAAAACTTCAAAACAATGCCAGTGCCTCAACAACAAGCTTGGGCGAGTTTTGAAAAATCATTGGCTCAAGACCGTTTGAGAACTAAGTATGAGAATTTAATGAAAATGTCCACTTATACAACCAATGCGGAAGCACAAAAAGAATATGTAGCTCAAACTTCAAAGGTGGATGCTCATTATTTATACGTTCCTTTCTATTCTGTGGCAGATTCAACGGTTAAAGTTACGGATTCACAATTGGAAGATTATTTAGGCAAACACAAGGATGCTTTCATAGGACAAAACACTCGTTCAATTCAGTATGTAACTTTCCCTGTTATTCCTTCAAAACAAGATACGGCCTCTTTTTATAATGACATCAAGCGTTTAGCGAAAGAATTGGCAATTTCCAAGAATGATTCGGCTTTTGCGATGATGAATTCGGACGTAAAAACGCCTTATTACGTAACGATGGCAGAAATTCCAGAATCAGTTAAAGGTTCTTTGGGTTCAATGACTCCCGGTGGAATTTATGGTCCTTTCAAAAATGGAATGTCTTATTCAATCTATAAATACGGTGGTATTCAAAAAGATTCATTGTTTACGGTTCGTGCAAGTCATATTTTGATTCAAGCGGCAAAAGCTGCTCCCGATTCTGTGAAGGCAGCCGCCCGTAAGCGTGCAGAAGGTATTTTAGCACAAATTAGAGGTGGTGCTTCTTTTGAAGCAATGGCTCAACAATTTGGAACGGACGGAACGGCTCAACAGGGTGGAGATTTAGGATATTTCAAGAATAATGGTTCAATGGTTAAACCTTTTGAAAATGCTATTTTTGGTTTCTCAGGAACGGGTTTATTAGCTAATATTGTTGAAACAGATTTTGGTTATCACATCGTGAAAGTAACGGAAGCCAAAACAAATACTCGTTATAAATTAGCGGCAGTAAACAGAACAATTGCTCCAAGTCAAGCTACAATGGATGAAGTTTTGCGTAAAGCAGATGCTTTTGCTACAGAAAATAACACGAAAGATAAATTTGAAGCGGCTTTGAAAAAAGACAGAACGTTATTGATGTTGCGTGGGGATAAAATTCCAGAAGGCGCTGCTGGATTCAATAATTTGCAAAATGCTCGTGATATTGTTCGGTGGGCATTTAATTCAGATACTAAAATTGGTTCAATTTCAACGGTATTCCAAAATGAAAATCAATATATCGTAGCTTTAGAAACAGGTTCAACTGATAAAGATAAAGTGAAAATTGATGATTTTCGTGATGAATTAACGGCAAGAGTAAGAGGCGAAATGAAGGCGGAAATAATCACGAAGAAATTGAGTGGTGTATCTGGAACTTTGGAGCAAATGGCTCAGAAATATGGTGCAGGTGCCTTGGTTGAAACAGTAACTGATTTGACGCTTGCACAAGGCGTTTTGACAAGTGCAGGAGCAGACCCAACAGCATTAGGAAAAGCATTTGGTTTGAAGGTTGGACAAAAATCTAAACCATTCAAAGGAGAAGCGGGTGTTTTTATAATGGAAACAACAAAATCAACGCCAGCACCAGCGATGGCAGATTTGACAATGTATAAAAACTCTGCAAAAATGATGGCGGCACAAAGAGCTTCTTACTACATCAACGAAGCCATCAAAGAAAATGCGAAAGTGATCGATAATAGAGCTAAGTTTTATTAGGAATATAGATTTTAGGATACTAAAAAGCATCTCGAAAGGGGTGCTTTTCTTATTTTTATGTGTTGCTTCGCTCCTTTATGAAATCCGAAATTTCTTTTTTCTAAGTCCCTGTCTGGTGTACAACCATATATAATCAATACAAGTATTTGTTTTTCAATTGATTATGTGCAAATATATAGATAAAATTGTTTGCGTAGGATATCATTTAAGGATACTAACTATGGGAATTATACAAAAAGAGGGTTGCAAAATAAATTTTGCAACCCTCTTTTTGTAAGCCAATGAATCCCAATCTAAGCATAAGTATTCAACATCACAGGCATTACCAATAATAAAATATCTTCATCCGTTTTCTTATCCGATGGAATAATTAAACCTGCTCGGTTTGGTTGAGACATTTCCAAAGCAATCATATTGGATGAAATATTACCTAACATTTCCACCATGAATTTTGCATTGAAACCAATTTCCATTTCCTCTCCGTCATAATCGCACATCAATTTTTCATTGGCTTCGTTTGAATAATCTAAATCTTCCGCCGAGATTACTAAATCATTTTTCGCTAATTTCAAACGAATTTGATGCGTTGTTTTGTTTGAATAAATGGCAATACGTTTCAAAGAACCCAAAAACTCCGAACGGTTAATCGTCATTACGTTTGGATTGTTTTGTGGAATCGCATTTTCATAATCAGGGAAACGCTCGTCAATTAAACGGCAAATCATTCTGATATTATTAAAGCTAAAAAAGGCATTTGCCGAACTGAAATCTGCCGTAACGGTCGTATCGTCAGAAGGCAAAGTTGCTTTCAACAAAGTCAGAGCCTTACGTGGAATAATCATTGTTGAATCATGTTCCGACTTCATATCCGTTCTTCTATAACGAATCAAACGGTGTCCGTCAGTGGCTACGAAATTGGTATATTCGGGTGATAATTGTACATAAACTCCCGTCATCGCTGGGCGTAAATCATCGTTTGAAACCGCAAAAATAGTATTGGCAATAGCAGCTCCCAAAACTTCCGCAGGAATCTGAACTGATATGCTTTTGGTTACTTGTGGTACTTTTGGAAAATCAATAGGGTTCTCGCCTGAGAGCTTATAACGCCCATTTTCAGTAATGATTTCCGTTCCAAAAGTTTCAATATCAATTTTAAAAGTGATTGGTTGGTCGGGTAATCCACGAAGAGTATCCAACAACAGACGAGCTGGAACGGCAATTGCTCCAGAATCTGATGATTCAATTGCCAAAGTTGTAATCATAACCGTTTGTAAATCAGAGGCCGTTACGGTCAATTGAGTTTGGTCAATTTGGAACAAAAAGTTCTCCAAAATGGGAACAATTGGGTTGTTGGCAATTACTCCGTTAACTGCTGAGAGCTGTTTGAGTAATACAGAAGATGATACGACAAATTTCATTATTGAATCTATATTTTTAGGAAGATGGCTGGATTAAAAATAAATTTATGAAGTTATAAAAACTCCTACAAAACTACAAATTAACCCTCAATTTACCTACAATTAGGGGGTAGGTTTTAGGGATTAATAGATTTTGGAATAAAGAAATAGGAAAATCAAGAGCTTATAACCGTTAAATTTCATAACGATTATACAAGGGAAAAAGTGTTTTTTCAACCTTTCATCCTGTTTAGGGTTTTGAATGTAAAGGAAACTCAATAATTTTGTAGAAATACTTAAACCAATTCATTATGAATTTTCAAGAACTACTCACGCCAGATGGTATCGTCAGTTTAATCACGCTTACTTTCCTTGAAATTGTTTTGGGGATTGATAACATTATATTTATTTCTATTGCTGCCAATAAATTAGCGAGAAAAGACCAAGCCAAAGCCCGTAATATTGGCTTACTTTTAGCCATGTTTTTTAGGATTATCCTACTTTTTGGCATTTCTTACATTATTGCAATGCAACAGCCTTTTACTTATATCAGTTGGGGTTGGTTACGTGCAGGAATCTCTGGGCAAAGTTTAATTCTGTTCGTTGGAGGTTTGTTTTTATTGTATAAAGCAACCTCAGAAATCCATGAGAAATTAGAGAAACAGTACCATGAAGATAAACCTAAAACAACCGCATCAAATAAATTGAATGCGGTTGTGATTCAAATTGCTTTAATCAATATTGTGTTTTCAGTTGATTCAATTCTGACGGCAATTGGGCTCACGCAGGTACTCTCAATTATGATTGCGGCTGTTGTAATTTCTGTTTTGATTATGATGGGATTTTCGGGACCTGTGGGCGATTTTGTCAATAAACATCCATCCATTCAAATGTTGGGTATGGCATTTTTGATTATGATTGGTTTCATGTTAATTGCCCAAGCCGCTCATGATGCCGATGTATCGTTCTTTAATTCGCACGTAGGGGAAGTTCCGAAGGGATATTTATATTTTGCGATTGCTTTCTCGTTGTTGGTCGAGGTATTGAATATTAAAGTGCGGACTAAAGAAGTTGAGGCGTAAGGTTACGTTCTTTGGAAACCGTTGGAAATTTATTCCAACGGTTTTTCTGTTTCTAAACCCGATAAAAATCCCCTTTCCAATCCTTAATTAATTGTTTGATATCCTTGTTTCCTAGGTTTTCTGAGATTGCTTTTTGAGCAAGTGCAGGTAATTCTGCATCGGGGGCAAAGCGAAGAGCAAGGATTTGACCTATTCTTAAGCTACTATCCAAAGACTTTCCAGTAAGAATATAATGTCTAAAGTTCTCTTCGGCTTTAATGGCTCTATCTTGGGCTTTGAGGGCGAAAGAACGACCATAAAATGCAGCTAAAAGCACTGAAATTGTCATTAGGACAAGGATAATTGATTCTAAGATTTCTTCACCACTTTGGACTTCGTGATAGAAATTAATGATTGAACAGATGAGCGTAACAAGTATTATGGCACCAAGGACATAATGAAAGCCCGTTACCATTCGAGCGTGGTTTTTGTAATTTTGTTCTTGCATGGTTATTTTTTTGTTTGATATGCAAAGATAAGTTTAATACTTTTATTTACCAGTATCCTAATTTTAGACACACTAAACACAAACTACAAATGATTGATTACTATAAAATTTCTAGGGAAATTTTATAGTAAATTCTTAAAGAAGAAAAGTATGAGCATTGGGCAAATTGGATGCTGGAAGACATAGAATTATGGAAAAATAAAAAAAGCGTGGAGCATCATTTGCACGCCTATGGAGGTATGGGGTCTTTCAACGATATTGTGATTGGAGGGAACGATAACGAAGGTGTCTGGAAAAACAGAATTTTCGGTAGTGTTCAAACGTTAGCCTATATATTGAATATATCCAAAAAGGTCAATTAAAAGAGGTTGCTGATATTGGTAAATGGCTTAACTCAGAGGATATTACAAATAAAAGGCAATCCTTGAAAGCCCAAATTGAAAAGGCAAGTATTGTCTTAAATACTGATAATAATTGGTTATGGATTTGTCCAAAATGTGGAAGTAAAAAAAATTGTGTTTATCGTTGGATTGTACTTGAAAATGATGCGGGGTTTATTTTAGGAGATGATAATTTGGCAATAAATTAAGTATGAAATGTTTTATTCTTTATCATAAAGGCTATAAATAATAGATATTCAACTTTTTATCTTTCTGGCAAGATTCTTGAACTAAGGTTAGTGATTGTTAAATAAAATAATGATTTAATGAACTGGTGCCGTTAAGTCAACAACACAAAACACACATGAAAAATATAAAATTAATAGCCTTTGTAACCCTTGTTTTGATGGCATCGCTTTTAGGGTGTAAAACCGCTCAACAACCGCAAATAGTTATTCAATCCCCAGAAATTATTACTCAAAAAGAAGAAGTTATGGTCGTTTCTGAACATGAAACTCCTTCCGACCAAGGTATTGTGTTTTTTGTGGGTAGTTTGCAAGAAGGTTTAGAAAAAGCTAAAGCTGAAAATAAATTACTCTTCGTCGATTGCTATACAACATGGTGTAAACCTTGTAAAATATTGAAACAATTTACTTTTAAAGATGCTAATTTGGGTGATTATATGAAAGATAATTATGTTTCTTTAGCAATTGATATGGAAACACCCGCAGGAATAATATTAGCAAAAAGATACGGAATTGAAGCCTATCCAACGTTATTGTTTTTGGATAAATACGGTCGAGTTATCAATCATCAAGTAGGAGGAATAGGAGCGGAAGCCCTCTTAGTGAAAGCCGAACAAACCGTTCGTAAAAAGATGTAGCATTTGGTAACTAGTTTAACCATATAGAGGCTCTTGCGATTTGCGAGGGCTTTTTTTGTTGAGTAATAATCTCTCCCCAATCCCATTTTTATCGTAACTTTGTAACATAGAAATCACTCACTCATTCATTACTTTACATGAAAATATCCCTAAATTGGCTTAAACAATTCATAGAAATAACAGAATCTGCTCAAGAATTAGACGAACTCTTAACGGGAACAGGTTTAGAAGTAGAATCAATCGAACGCCACGAAGCGATTTTAGGTGGTTTGCAAGGTTTTGTAGTGGGCGAAGTCCTTACTTGTGAGCGTTTTGAAGTAAAAGAAAAACAATTGAGTCTAACAACCGTAGATATTGGAACGGGTACGCCTTCACAAGTAATTTGCGGGGCATCAAACGTAGTAGCGGGACAAAAAGTCATCGTAGCAACCGTTGGAACTACCCTTTATGACCACTCAAAAGGTGAGCCAATGTTTCAGATTACTAGTAAAAAAACGTACGGACATTTATCAGAAGGAATGATTTGTGCGGAGGATGAATTAGGTTTAGGTACATGCCACGATGGAATTTTAGTATTGGATACACCACTTCCAAATGGAACACCAGCAGCTCAATATTTTAACTTAGAGGCAGATTTATTAATCGAAATTGGATTGACTCCAAATCGTGCTGATGCGGCCTCGCATTGGGGGGTTGCTCGTGATGTAAAAGCAAAAACGGGTCGTGAAATAATAATGCCTTCAATTGAGAATTTCAAAGTTGATAATAATAATTTTCCAATTAATTTAATAGTAGAAAATCCAGCAGATTGTCCTCGTTTTTGTGGAGTTACAATTGATGGCGTTGAAGTAAAAGAATCACCTGAGTGGTTGCGTAAGTCTTTAGAAACTATTGGTTTACGTCCAATTAATAATATCGTGGACATTACCAACTATATTTGTCACGGACTTGGGCAACCGATGCACGCCTACGATTGGCATGCTATTAAAGGGCAGAAAATTGTGGTAAAAAGCCTTCCCGCAGGAACAAAATTTAAAACTTTGGATGAAGTAGAACGTACATTAGGTGACACAGATTTAATGATTTGTGATGCTGAAGAACCTATAGGAATTGCGGGGGTTTTTGGCGGTATAAAATCAGGAATTAAGCCCGAAACTTCGAGAGTTTATTTGGAAGTTGCCTATTTTGACCCTGCTTCAGTGCGTAAAACGGCTCAACGTCACGGGTTAAAAACAGATGCTTCCTTTCGTTTTGAACGTGGCACTGACCCAAATGCCAAATTATTTGCCTTAAAGTATGCCGCATTATTGATTCAAGAATTGGCAGGCGGCGTAGTGGCTTCGGAGGTTACTGATTTTTATCCAACGCCAATTGAAGATTTTAATATACTGGTTTCCTATAAAAATATTGACCGTTTAATTGGTAAAAAATTAGAAAAATTACTCATTAAAGATATTTTACTGGCTTTAGATATTCAAATTCAAGCTGAAAATGAAGATGAATTTACGGCAATCGTCCCTCCTTATCGTGTGGATGTAACTCGTGAGGCGGACATTATTGAAGAAATTTTACGCATTTACGGATTCAATAATATTGAATTGTCTGAAACGCTTGGTACAGATTTTCTTTCTAGTTTTCCTGCTAAAGACCGAGAGAATTTACAATTGAAATTATCGCAAATTTTGGCGGCGAACGGGTTAAATGAAATTATTACTAATTCTTTAACAAAACCTGTTTATGCGGAGTTAATTAAAGCTGATTTGCCGAATGATAATGTTGAAATTTTGAATAAACTTTCGGAAGATTTAGGCGTAATGCGTCAGACAATGTTATTTTCTGGATTGGAAGTTTTAGCGTATAATATCAACCGTCGTCAAAAGGATTTAAGAGTATTTGATTTTGGAAAAACGTACCATAAAATCAATGACAAATACGTTGAAAAACGTCATTTAGCCATATTTGTCACTGGAAATTCAGAATCGGAAACTTGGCAAATGAAATCGCAAAAAGTAGCTTTTCATACCTTGGCGAGTGCTGTGAATAAAGTGTTGGGAAGTCTCGGTGTTAAGAATTTTGATAGTAAACCGCTTGAAAAATCAGCGACTTTTGAATATGGTTTGAGTTATTTAGTAAACAAAAAGGAAGTTGTAAAATTGGGATTAATTAAACCAAATATTGCGAAAAAAGTGGAGGTTAAACAACACGTTTTCTTTGCAGATATTGATTGGGATTATTTATTCAAGCAATACAACGATAAAGCAACTTTTATAGAATTACCAAAATTTCCAGAAGTTCGCCGTGATCTTTCATTGGTTATTGACAAAACCGTTTCATTCGACCAAATTCAGAAATTAGCTCGTAATTACGAGAAAAATTTGTTGAAACAAATCAACGTTTTTGACGTATATCAAGGCGATAATTTGGGGGAAGGCAAAAAGTCTTATTCTGTAAGTTTTATGCTTCAGGACTATGAACAAACGCTCACGGATAAAGTCATCGACAAAACGATGGAGAAATTGATGGGAGCGTTTGAGAAGGAAATTGGAGCAGTGATTCGGAAATAATTTGTACATCCATCATAGAAAATAATCAAATATTATTTCATTAATCTAAAGATTGCTTTGGTACACTTGTAATGATAGGTATTTGAAATCTCAAATTTTAGAAAATATTAAACTAAAATATTATATATCAACGTTGTAATTAAAATTTAAAACATAATAAAATGTTAAAATCAAAAATCTTTACTATTTTACTTATTGCCTTGTCAATAAATGTATTTGCAGGAAATAAGCCCGTTAAAAATGACGGAGTAACTGGAATTCAATTTTTCAAAGGCACATTCAAGGAAGCCTTAGCGAAAGCCAAAAAAGAAAACAAAATGGTAATGATGGATTGCTACACGACGTGGTGTGGTCCTTGCAAAATGTTAAAATCACAAGTATTTGTGGATAAAACTTTAGGCGAATATATGAATGAAAAGTATGTATGTGTAGCAATGGATTATGAGAATGGCGAAGGTCCATCTATTGCACAACAATATCCAGTTGATGGTTATCCAACTTTATATTTCTTAGATGCTTCTGGAAAAGTTAAAAAGACTTTTGTAGGTGTTCCAAATGCTAATCCCGCAGGAGCTATTTTAAGCATAGCTAAGAAATTTGGCAAATAATTTTATGAGCTTTGTCATTGCGAATATAATTAAGCAATCTGTTGCATTAATGAAAAAGAGTTTGACATTCTTTTTTCGATAATTAACAGATTGCTTCGTTGCACTCGCAATGACAGGCATTTTAAAATAGTTTTAAACTACTCTCTTCTACCTTTTGTCCTTCTCATTCTATCTCTTGCTTCATCTTTAATATCCTGATATTTAGTGTATTGGTCCGCATTTAGGATTGTCTTCATTTTATCGTCTTGAACTGAAATCAAATCACGCATATCTTTCATTGCTACACGTTTATCAGGAGCCTCTCTCATGGCATCACGTCTTTGGTTCAATTCTAATAATAAAGGCTTAATTTGTACTACTTGGTCATTGCTCAAAGTAAGAGCCTTTGTCAATCGTTGAACTTGATTCGTTGCTCTTTGCTCAGCTGTTTGTCCTTGTTGAGCCACTGATTGAACATCAGCATCTTGAGCTTTTACAGAATTAATATTTATAGTACACACAGAAGTAAATACAGTAAATGCTAAAATTAATTTCTTGGTCATTATTTTTTGGATAAATGTTAAATTTTGAATTAGATTATTTAAAAAATTAAAGGTTTAGCAGAAGCCGATATTGTTAACGATTATTTTATCTATAATACCCAAAAAAAAGCCGTCTCAGTAAACTGAAACGGCTTTTTCAATATAATTTTCTGTCTTCTATTTTGATGAAAGTACCGCACCATAATATTCACGGTTCATGCGAGCAATGTTTTCCAAAGATATTCCTTTCGGACATTCAGCCTCGCAAGCACCCGTAACACTACAAGCTCCAAAACCCTCTGTATCCATCTGAGCGACCATTTTCTCCGCACGCATAGCACGCTCCGCTTGTCCCTGAGGCAATAAAGCTAATTGAGAAATTTTTGCCGAAGTAAATAACATTGCTGATGAGTTTACACAAGCCGCCACACACGCACCACAACCAATACAAGCCGCCGCCATGAAAGCATCGTCGGCATTATCTTTAGCAATTGGCAATGAGTTAGCATCCTGTGCGTTACCTGTATTTACCGATACGTAGCCACCTGCCGAAATAATACGGTCGAAAGCTGAACGGTTTACGGCTAAGTCTTTTACAATTGGGAAGGCTTTTGCTCTCCAAGGTTCAACTGTAATTGTGTCTCCATCCTTAAATGACCTCATGTGTAACTGGCACGTCGTAACGTTTTTTCCAGGTCCATGTGGTTGACCGTTAATGTACATCGAACACATTCCGCAAATACCCTCACGGCAGTCGTGGTCGAAAGCAACGGGAGTGTCACCTTCGTTGATAAGACGTTCGTTCAAAACATCAAACATCTCTAAGAAAGACATATCTTCTGAAATACCTTGAACGTCGTATTGTTGGAATTTACCTTCCGAGTTTGCATTTTTCTGTCTCCAAATTTTGAGAGACAAGTTCATATTTCCTTCCATTATTTGTAAGATCTTTGAGCAATTTTAACATTTTCAAATACCAAATCTTCCTTGTGTAACTCAAATTCAGATGGTGCTTTATATTCCCAAGCGGCAACGTAGGCGAAGTTTTCATCATCACGCAGGGCTTCTCCATCTTCAGTTTGATATTCTTCACGGAAGTGTCCTCCACATGATTCGTTACGGTTTAAAGCATCTACACACATCAATTCTCCTAACTCTAAGAAATCTGCCACACGACCTGCTTTCTCTAATTCTGGATTAAATTCATCTGTATCGCCTGGTATTCTTACATCCGACCAAAATTCTTTTATTAAACCTCTAATCTCAAGAATTGCTTCATTCAAACCTTTCTCATTACGAGCCATACCACATTTGTCCCACATGATTTTTCCTAATTTCTTATGGAAATAATCAACCGATTTTGTGCCTTTAATTGACATCATTTTATTGATACGCTCTTGCACTTCTATTTCAGCTTGTACAAATTCAGGAGAATCCGTTGGAATTGCCTTTGTACGAATATCACTCGCTAAGTATGCTCCAATTGTGTATGGTAATACAAAGTAACCATCTGCTAAACCTTGCATTAAAGCTGATGCTCCCAAACGGTTGGCACCGTGGTCAGAGAAATTGGCTTCGCCTAAAGCATAAAGCCCTGGAACGGTTGTCATCAAGTTATAATCAACCCAAAGTCCACCCATTGTATAATGAACCGCAGGATAAATACGCATTGGCAATTGATAAGGATCTTCACCAGTAATTTGCTTGTACATATCAAACAAGTTGCCATACTTTTCTTTTATGACACCCTTACCCATTTCTTGCAATTGCTCGGAAGTTGCCTCATGTATGCCTTGTTTATTGGCTTCTCCTTTTCCGTAACGTAAAATAGCTTCGGCAAAATCAAGATATACTGCCATTTTGGATGTTCCTACGCCATAACCTGCATCACAACGCTCTTTGGCGGCACGAGAAGCAATATCACGGGGTACTAAATTACCAAAGGCAGGATAACGACGTTCCAAATAATAATCCCTCTCTTCTTCTGGAATATCAATGGATAAACGAGTATCATTTTGTTTTTTTGGAACCCAAATACGACCATCATTTCTCAATGATTCTGACATTAAAGTCAATTTTGATTGGTGGTCGCCTGATACAGGAATACACGTTGGGTGAATTTGGGTATAACATGGATTAGCAAAAAATGCCCCTTTGCGGTGTGCCTTCCAAGTTGCCGATACATTTGACCCCATTGCGTTGGTAGAAAGATAGAAAACATTTCCGTATCCACCCGTACACAACAAAACTGCGTGTCCAAAATGACGTTCTAATTTACCCGAAATCAAATCACGAGCAATAATTCCACGGGCTTTACCGTCAATCATTACTACGTCCATCATTTCGTGACGAGTCATCATCGTTACATTTCCTAAACCAATCTGGCGTTGTAAAGCTGAATACGCTCCCAATAATAATTGCTGTCCAGTTTGTCCTGCGGCATAAAATGTGCGTTGAACTTGTGTTCCTCCGAAAGAACGGTTAGACAATAATCCACCATATTCACGAGCAAAAGGAACGCCTTGTGCCACACATTGGTCAATAATTGAACCAGATACTTCTGCCAAACGGTGAACGTTCCCTTCTCTTGCACGATAATCTCCACCTTTGATGGTATCATAGAAAAGACGGAAAACAGAATCTCCATCATTTTGATAATTTTTGGCAGCATTGATTCCACCTTGAGCTGCAATTGAATGGGCTCTACGAGGTGAATCTTGGAAACAAAATGCTTTGACTTTGTATCCTAATTCTGCCAAAGAAGCTGCTGCTGAAGCACCAGCCAAGCCAGTACCGACCACAATAACTTCAATATTCCGCTTGTTGGCGGGATTTACCAAAGGAACATGAGATTTGAAATCTGTCCATTTCTCATTAATTGGTCCACTTGGTATTTTAGCATCTAACATAGTTGACATAAACTTGGTATTTATTAAGTAAATGAGCGAGTTGTAAGTAGTGATTTCTAAGTCAATAAATATCACTACCATTCACTAAAATATTATTACATTCAATTACAATTAACTTTAATGTCGTAAACCACTAAACCACAACAGCTAGGGTTTGTCGCTCAAAAATTACAATTCTGTTTTAGGCTATCCACCCAAAATACATGGATATAGGCATTGCTGCAAAAATCAATGGAATAAGTATTGAAAAACTCAAACCTACGGATTTCACGAAAGGCGTATATTTTGGATGATTCCAACCCATTGTTTGGAATGAACTCTGAAAGCCGTGTGATAAATGATAAGCCAACGAAATACAACCAATTACATAGATAATTACTGCAATCGGATTGGCAAATGTTTCTATCATTTCTGCAAAAAGGGTTGTGTGTCCTCCCGTAATTTCATCCGTAAAGCGACTCGTTATCCAAAAGTGACGTAAATGAATTACTAAGAAAATCAATAACAATGAACCCAAAATTCCCATTGAGCGTGATGCCCACGATGAGTTAGCTTCCCCTTTCACGATGGCATATTTCACGGGTCGTTTTTCAGCATTTGATTTCCAAAGCATTAAACCATCAGCAATGTGAATAATAAAACCTGCCATCAGCCCAACTTCGGCAGTTCTAATTAACCAATTACCACTCATAAACTCTGCCGCAGCGTTAAAAGTTTCTCCGCCATCATTAAAGAAAATCATAGAATTAATACCGCAATGCACCAATAAAAAAAGTATTAGTGAAATTCCCGTAACTGCCATGATGAGTTTCCTACCCAGTGAACTTGATAATGTTTTTGTTACCCAAGACATTTTGTATTTGTTTTAGTTAATATTTAGGGATTAAGAATTGTGGATTAGCAGTTAGTTTTCAAGTCTAAACTTTGCCTCTTTAACTTGGTTATTGATAAAAATTTTCAATAATCAAGTCGATTTTATGAATCTTGGGACATACATCTACTCTCTAATACCTAATCCTAAACGCCGAAGCCCTTCTTACCCCAAAACTACTACTCAAACGCTGGTCTTTCAAATAATCTATCACATTTTAGCAATTATTTACAGTGTTTTTACGTTTTTTTACAATAAAATCAGTGTCTAGCGAAAATTACTGTTTAACAGAAAAACGTCTTTGATAATATATTTTTAACCGAATGTTCTAAAATATTGTTTCGTTAGTCAGTAAAAAAAAATATTGTTTTAACTTGTGGTCAAAAGCCTGACCCTTTTATGAAAAATCAAATGAAATTACGACTACTATATACGCTTGTTTTGGGTATCTGTCTAAGCCTAATAACCACTAAATCTTTCGCTACTCACATGAGAGGAGGAGAAATTACGATAAAACGGATTTCTACTACTTCTCTAACGTATGAGTTTACCCTAACGATTTATTGTGATAATACTAATGCAGGTATAAGAGCCTGGACAGACCAAGTGGATGCGGCCTTCTGTTTTGGCGATGGTTTGGGTGTTATCATTAAAGCTCCGAGGAGTAATGGTAATGGGCGTGGAGAAGATTTGGGAAATGGCGTCGCCAAAGGAATTTATAAGGCAATTTATACTTTTGCAGCTCCTTCAGATTATAAAATTACGGTAGCAATTCAAAACAGAAATGCCGATGTTCGTAATCTTCCTGCACCTTCATCAAGTATTCCCTTTTATGTTGAAACTATTTTGAAGGTAAATGCAGGTTTAGGGCAAAATTCAACGCCTTTATTATTGAATCCTGCCGTAGATTTAACGGCGGTAGTGGGTCAAAAATTTATTCACAATCCAAATGCCATTGATATTGAAGGTGATAGTTTGGCTTATAAATTGATTGTTTGTCGCAGAGGTGAGCAAGACGATTGTAAGCAAAGAGGACAAGCAATTGCTGGATTTGTTCAACCCAATGAAGTAGCCACTGCCCCAAGTTCTTTTATGATTGATAAATATACGGGAGATTTGATATGGGATGTTCCTCAAGAAGTTGGCTTGTATAATTGTGCATTCACAGTTGAAGAATGGCGGAATGGCGTATTAATTTCTATTACAGTTCGGGATATGCAAATTGAAGTCAAAGATGCTGATAATGCTGCACCGAAAATAAAAATACCAGAAGATATATGTGTAGAAGCAGGAACAATAATTGACCAAACTATTACGGCGGCTGATAGTCCTTCTAAAACTGGAAGATTAGATAATATGACGCTTTTATCAACGGGAGCGGTCTATAAATTACCTGACGGAACAACTTTTATATCGCCTGATTATGCCACTTTTACTCAAACTGGAGCAAACCCTTCTTCACCAGCGTCGGGTAGATTTCTATGGAAAACCAGTTGTAGTCATATTCGACAAGAGCCTTATGATGTTTTATTTAAGGTTCAAGATTTACCGCTTTCCAAGAGTATTCCGAGTTTAGTGGATAGTAAAAACTGGCGGATAAAAATCATTGCTCCACGCATTAAAAATCTCAGAACTGTTCCAGATGCGGGGAACAGAGCCGTTACCCTCAGATGGGATACTTATGCTTGTCAAAATCCTGGAGCAGTAATAATTATTTATCGCAGAGTAGGTTGTACGCCTTATACTCCCGCAGTTTGTACCGTTGGACTACCCGCCAGTTTAGGTTACGTAGAAGTAGGACGTGTACCTGTAAGTGCCACAACATTTACGGATAAAGATTTAAAGCGAAATACCGATTATAGTTATAGAACTTTGGTGTTATTCACCAATGGAACAAACACCACTATGAGTGTTACTTCTGACCAATCCTGTGCAAACTTGCCCTTTCAAGGTTCAGTAATTACGAATGTTACGGTTGATAAAACCAATGCTACAACGGGCGAAATAACGGTGAGATGGACTCGCCCAATTTCTTTAGATAGAACTCAGTACAAGGCACCTTATCAATATCGTTTGTTCAGAGCAACGGGTCAAACTGGAGTAACGGGCTTTACGCAGGTTTCTTCAAATATTGATACAGATTTAACGGCTGGAAGATTGGATACACTTTTCACTGATAAAGCTTTGAATACGCTTGATAATACCTACCGCTATCGTTTAGTTTTCTATTATACGAATACTACAGGATTAACAGCTTTGGATACCACTGACAATGCCAGCAGTGTTCGTTCGGCAGCAACAGGCGATGTTAAAGTGGTTAATTTATCGTGGCAAGCAACTGTGCCGTGGAATAATCAAAATCAAACGCATAGAGTTTATCGGGAGACTCGTCAAGGTTCGGGCGTTTTCAATAGAATTGCAGATGTGCCTGTTACAAGTACCTTTAGCTTCACAGATACAGGTGCAGATACTTATGCTGCCGATGGTTTAGCAATTGCTAAAATGTCGCCTGACTCATCTTATTGCTATAAAGTAGAAACTGTTGGAACCTATGGCGACCCTAAAATTTTGCCGAGTTTACTCTATAATTTCTCGCAAATTATTTGTGCAACGCCAAAGAGTGACATTAATCCGTGTCCACCAAATCTATTGATTGATGCCTTAGATTGTACTGAATATAATAAGAACGAAGCTAATTGCAATGAGACGTCATTTAATAATAAATTGACTTGGACAACGCTAGATAAAAATGGCTCAGGAGGAGAATGTGATAAAGAAATTGTAAAATATACTATTTATTACGCTGCAAAAGTAAATGCTGATTTTACGAAAATAGGAGAAGTAACCTCGCCACGTCCACCCGCAACTACGTTTACGCATACGAAAAGTGATTCATATATTGGTTGTTATTATGTAACAGCAACTAATCGTTTCGGAGCAGAAAGTGCAAAAAGTAATATAGTTTGTAAGGACAATTGTACAAGTTTTTCTTTGCCAAACATTTTTACACCAAACGGAGATGGCAAAAATGACATTTTCCAAGCGATGAAATGTCCACGATTTGTGCAAGCAGTTACCATTACCGTTTATAATCGTGCAGGACAAAAAGTATTTGAATATACAGGGCCTAAATTAGAATGGAATGGCAATGATAACGCAGGAAATCCATTACCAGCAGGTTCTTATTTTTATAATTGTGAAGTAAAATTCTTGACTTTAGACCCTAACAGTGCAACATCGAATTTGAAAGGTTGGGTTGAATTGGTTCGGTAGAAATTTGAATTAAAACGACAAAGCCGTGAAAATCTAAATTTTCACGGCTTTGTCGTTTTATACCATCACCTCAATTAAACTAAAGAATCAGCAATTTGCTTAAATTCTTCCACATCAATTGTTGTTGAATCTATTTTAATATTAGCAATAATAGCATCTGAAATTTTAGCAGTAAAAACTTCATCAAACATTTTTCTAAAATTGTCTTGCTTATTTTTATCCGTTAAGTATCCTGTGGCAATACGTTCAATCATTTCGTCCATATCTTTACCAGCACCACCGCCCATCATACCGAATTGTCCACGAATCATTTCTTTAGTCTTCGCTAAAACTTCTTCGTATTCAACTTTAATATCATTTTTTGTAGCAATTTCATTTTTAATTAATGTCCAACGCAAATCTTTCTTCACACTCTCAAAATCTGCTTCAATTTGCTCAGGAGTAAACTTTCCTTGATTAATTTCTACTAACCAAGTTTTCAAAAATTCTTCTGGCAATTCAATTGAAACATTTTCCAAAAGAGCTTTTTCAGCATCAATTTTCAATAAATATTCAGATTCACGCTTATAATTTGATTTAATAATTTCCGAAACTTCAGCACGGAATTCTTCTTCCGAAGAAACCTTACCTTCACCTAAAATCTTATCAAAAAGTGCTTGATTCATTTCAGCAGGTCCTGTACGAGTAATGTCTTCGACTACAAAAGAAACTTCGCCCACTAAACCAGTTTTATTACCAGTTGCCAATTCAATTGACTTTTCATCAATAAAAGTATCTTGTAAATCAAAAGTCAAAGTAGCATCTTTAGCAGCACCAATAAAAGTTGCTTTTGCCTCATCCTTAATTGCTTTCATTGGAATTGCTGATTTTTCAGACCATTCTCCTTGCGTGAATGTTCCAAAAACCATATCACCATCTTCTACAGAATCTGGATGAATTTGCTCACCACCACTTTTCATGATGTTTTCCAACGTATCATTCAATTCTTTCTCTCCCGATTGAATATCATACGTTTTCACGGCTGGAATTTTATCAAAATCAACCGTAAATTCTCCTGCCAAACCAAGGTTATAAGAAAAGTCAAAATCTTTTTGGGTCTCCCAATCAATTCTGTCTCGGTCTTCTTGGGCTGGCATTGGGTCACCAACGATACTTAAACTATTCTCACGGATATACTCTTGAACTGCTTTCCCCAGCATTTGATTGATTTCATCTACTAAAATAGTCTTACCAAACATTTTTTGAACTAATTGCATAGGCACCATTCCAGGACGAAAACCTTTGATATTAGCACGTTTACGATAGTCTTTTAGGTTTTTGTCAACTTGGGTTTTATAATCTGCTTCTGCGATTGAAACGACCAAACGAGCGTTTACTGGGGTACTTTTTTCGAGAGAAATGTTCATCTGTTATATTTCTTATTGGTGAAATTCAAAATTTGAATAATCAAAAAGCCCTCAAAACCAAACAGGTTAAAAGGGCTTTTTTCAGGTCATTTATCTAAAAAATTACTAAGACTGGTAATTATTTGTCGATAATTGAAGAGTACGGGCGAAGGGACTCGAACCCCCATGCCTCACGGCGCCAGATCCTAAGTCTGGTACGTCTACCAATTTCGCCACGCCCGTATGCGTAAAGGAATTGTCCCTTTTGGGAGTGCAAAATTAGGAATACCTTTT
>JANXRS010000281.1 GCA_025356745.1 Arcicella sp. | reverse complement strand
TCTTGATAAACCCGTGGCACTTGTTTGTGATGTGCTACTAATCAAATAGTCTGTGTAAAAATCCATCATTTTTTCCATAGACAAAGATAATCAGTATCAAATAACTACGTTAGGGTAACCTTGCGTAACATCAGTTAATTACATGAATCGGTAAATTTTCGTGCGTGGCATCACCGATATAATTAGTTTTCATTTCTTTTGAGGTGGCTTCTTCCAAAAATGAATGAATATCTCCCACCGAATTCACCTTTACTTCTAATGGAACATATTTATTGAATACTCCATCTTTAAAGAAATAAAACTCGTTTGTTTCGGGATGAATTGCCGTTAATCGAACCCAATCATTGATAAACCATTCGTATAAAGACGGCTCAGTTTGAATCGTTTTCAACACCACATCTGGATAATGTTCCACCAAAATCATTAAACGAACTGGGTCGTGAACCTCAATCATTTGCAAGGGAAGTCCAGGACGCAAATCGCCATCCGAACTATTCGCAACACCAATTAGACCGACTACGTTATGCGGCAATTTTGTACCCGCACCCAATTTGTAGTTATCCATTCTTGAAAAATAATATTCCAAATTGATACCTCCACATACGGGCGGAAGTGGTCTCATTACGCCCAAAAGTAATTTTCCTTCTGGATCAGTGCGATAATCATACGAATTCATGAAGGCACGTCTATCCAAAAACATATTTTTTGTTAGACTTCTATGACCCACAAAACACAAAGCATTTGTTCCATGTCCTAACTCTGGACGTGGCTCAAACAAAGAAACTGAACGTCGGCGAATGGCTTCACGCACTTTTTTGATGTCTTGTTTTGTGTCAATCGAGGCAAATCTTCTTGAACGTTCTTTGGCGTTTAAATCCAAAGCATTTTCAAAACTTGCCTTATTTTTGGTATGACTTGCCTCATTTTTAGTAGACAAAATAGATACGTCATAAAAAGCAATTTCATCACTTGCCGTATCGTGCAAAGCTCCTACAAACTGGGTTTCGTCAGGAATTATCAAACCATTTTTTGCTAAAATCGCCCGAACTTCTGGATGATTTGCCATAAATGAAAACACACGAGCATTGACAGAACCTGGTCGTCCACTACAAGCTCCACAATCGTGAGCTCCGTGGTGCGGATTATTAGCTGAACTTGAACCGTGAGCAACCACATAAAAAATTGGAGCAAAATCTTTAATCATACCTACCCCTCGCAAAAGATTTTCAACCCGAAAAGCCATTTCAGTTACTGTGAAACCTAAATTAAGACCATTCTCCATCTGAAGTCCCTTGTTCTCAATCTGCAATTGCCCATCAATATTCATGTGGGCAAAGGCATCAGAAATCGCAGGACTCATTTTTGGGCTGAACAGATTTTGTAACATTCTAAAAGCTGCAACCGCACCCAAGGAAAGCGAAATGAAGAAGCCTTCAATAAACGAGTGAGCCTTTTTTGTATATAATAATTCGTGCTTACGATGCCCTTTTACATTGTATTCTTTAATCAAATACTTAGGCGTAACGGGTGCTGGACAGAGTTTTTCATAGAATTTTCCATTTTGTGGTTGGAAATAAAACTCAACCCCAAAAAAACCTGGAGCCCCTAAGGTTTCACAATTTGGGTCACAACTTTCCAAATGACGACGGAGCGAATCTTCTCTTTCGTCAATACAAAAAATGGCTTGGAAAGTTTTATTTTTTATCTCCGTATCTTCCTGCTTATTTAATTTGGCAGCACTAACGCCCGCCATCACTTGGTTGTAATAATTCCACTCAAAAGCATCATGCCAAATTTTCAATACTTCTTGCTGTTCATTGGTAGAAACATCAGTAAATAAATCAATTGGAGGCTCTTTTACGTCTTTTGCTAAAGGTTGCCAATTATCACCCAATTGTGAATCGAGAGCATCTATTTCAAACAAAAGGTCTAAGATTATTAAATCGTAAAGTGCAATTTTCTTAGGATACAGCACCGAATCAGGCTGGTCTTCAATCGTTGAAACCATACCCGACCAACCTCTATGACTGCATTGCTGGTCGAAAATATATTGTTCGTAATATTCTTCTTGACCAACCACAATATCCAAAAGGCTTTTTATCGAAGTTTTTTCATCGAACAATAATTGCTTGGCTCTTTTCGATTTAAAAAAGCTCGCTAAACTGTTTTTTTCAAGGTCTTTCAGTGCGTACAAAAGCCCTTTATCTTCATTCGGAAAATGCCAAATCGCAACGCCTTGGTCGAGATAACTACTCAGAATTCTAAATAAAAGAGGTTGTACAAGCGTATCTAAATCAAGGTGATAAATGGTTTTCCAGTTGGCACGAAGTTTTCCAACTCTTGGAGCAAAAACATTGTCGTAATGTTTTGAAAGCGCATTTTTCTTCCAAAAATCAAAGTCTTTTTCACCTTTTCGGTCTGTGATAATTTTGTTCAAAATAATATCACTAATTCGACCGTTTTTATATAACTCCCTGTAATCATCAACGGGGAAAGTTACTTCAAAACCAAAAATTTCCGATGCTTTAAAAATAGCATCATAGAATTTCATATCCTGAAAAGCGTGCAAGGTATTATGATGAATGAAGTCTTTGAGGGGCGTTTGCGTAGGCAAATAGTGCTTCAACTCATGGATTACATGATGTTCATCGAATACTTTTTGAGTGTCTTTTTTTTTTGTATTCATTTGTAAATCAATTGATTATATTTTGAATATAGGGTTTTAAAATACAGACGAATAGCTTCAATCCGAATGAATTGAAGCCAATAAAACCTTAGGAAATTAACAGCGTAATTTAAGAGTGCAATAAAGAATGAACCTCTTTATGGAGTGAAGGGAATAAGAATAATGATAAGAATGAATGGATGGTGATGTACTTTGAAAGATGAGATTTTTTGAAAGCAATGTTTTTAAAAAATAATTATCCGTATCATCTGTATCTTCTTCAAGGTCAAAATCTTTGTTTGGAGAGGAATCTTCAATAGAATTATCAATCGAAACGGGATAATAACTTTGAATTTCTTTTAATTTGGAATGTTCATGAACGCCGTTGATTGACATATTACTTATTTCACCATTAATATATAATAGTGAAATAAGTAATACAAATATGTTTCTCAATTTATTCATTAACATTTGTGTGATAAATAATTATCAATAGTAGATAGAATTGTATTTTTTGTAGATTGTTGTACAATTTCAATTGCAAAGATATGATTTTTTTTAGAATTTAAAGTATTTTTTACGGTTTTTAAACTAAAATAACTTCCCCAAACTTCACTACCTTTAAAATATCTATCTCAATTTTGTTCTCTTTTTGTAAAGTTTCCAGGTTCAACGCATTTAAAAGTACAATAAAACTGCTTGGAAAAATACAAATTGAGCTTATTTTGGATAATGAAAAAAGATTCAATTTAAGATAAAACCTAAAAATGAAGTATTTATGTTAACATAAACCTAAAACCAG
>JANXRS010000276.1 GCA_025356745.1 Arcicella sp. | reverse complement strand
TCGGCTGGCCGTTTCTTACTTCAGGCAAGGGCTTTCAATCATCAAAGCTAAGATTTGGTCTTTGAAACGATTTATTGGCGTACTGAATGATATATTTCAAAATGCTAACCAAGGAAAACTACTGTATGTCCAGTAGTAAATAATTTTTGGCCCAATAAGGGACTTGCAACCATTTAAGTGAACCCCCACTTTTGAGGCAAATAGTTCCAATAATTAATAATATCCTATTTCTACTTTTCAAACACAGTTTTCTTTGCAATTTCGATATCATTTGCCACGGCAGGTCTTAAAATGTGCCAATGAAAACGAAGTGCTTCATTTTGTTCTTTGGTGTTTCCTGATTGCTCTGTAAAATGCACCAAAGGCATATCATTATAGATAGGTTTGGTGATGGCAATTACTTCATCCCAAAATTTCAGTGCGGTTTCCAAATGCGTTATTGCCTTTTGTTTGTTCTGCAAATCGCCTTTAGTTCGATAAGTTTGTAGATGAATACCTCCTTTGATTTTTTCAGCATAGTATAGGCCCAGATACGCCCATGTTCGTACATCAGCTACCTCATACATAAGCGTATTATTATTTTTGGTGTTGATATTTTTTACTAATTCAAGTGCTTTTTTACAATCATTTTTCAGCATTTCGGCCAATATTGGTGGGGTTACTTTTCCAGTTTCAAAACTTCCAGCATCAGTTTTTATTTTTACGAAATCGGCAATAGAAACATAATTTGGTTCGGTAACAGGTTGTTCAATTTGTCGGATAATATCAATATAACTAACCATTTTGTCCTTTAACGATAAAAAACCTTCGCTGTATAAACTGAAATCCCAAGTAAAATCAAAAGACGAAGCAAGTCTGAGTGGTGTTTTGCCCGCTAACGAACTGGCAGTGAGCAAGTTTTCGCCATCTTTCCCATATCTACGAGTAAATTCAGCTTGAAATACCGAATCGGGTGTGTTAGGATTGTAGAGTAATCTGCCCCACAATTTATAAAATAGCCATTGACGCTCAAATGCGTATTTCCAATCAACTTTTACATCAGATTTTGTAAAATAATCTTTTGCAGGAATATAAGTTTCTGAACCAATGGTATAGCCTCCCACATATTCTTGACTATTTTCTTTGATATGGCTTCTGATAAAATCTGGCACACCCCATCTAAGGCAGAAAAAATCCTCATTCCGAGCCGTCCAAGTAACTTTGTAGGTCTGGGGTTTGGGTACAAAATAGGTGTCGAAAAGTTTCCCTCCATGCACTTTTACAAGTGTAGGCGTAGAGTGTGCATGCGACCAATTGTATTTAAAATCAGCCCAAATTGGTTTTTCGATAAAATCCATTGTACCTTCTTGGTCGATGGCTCTACGGGTTAGCCTTTCGGTTTCGATGCTGGTAGGTCCAAGTGAGCCTACATTACTTGAAAACGGTATGCGATGAATCAACTTAGACTTTCTACCCGACATTTTCATACCTTCAATAATGGTTTCTTTCATCCAATCTTCACGTTGCTGAGGTGTCATGCCACCCATACCCTCGCCCAAGGTGAGACCAAACCCTGTAAGTTCGGGATATTCTTGTAATACTTGGGCAACGCTTTCACTGGTATATTTTTTGATGATACTTGAAGTATCGCCTTTTACAAAAAAGTGGTGTTCAAGATTATCCATGGCCACATTATGGGCTTTGGAGAATGCTGGACTCACAAAAATATTGAAAGGCACTAAATACGTTTCTATTTCGCGTTCCTTGGCCATTCGCAAAATACCATGAAAAAGCGTTTGCCATTCTTTCATTTCGGCATCAGAAAAAGGGGATGCTTCTGGAAAGTTTTTGGCACGAATCATGTAAACATAGGGATGCAAGTTCCAAAGACTCAAGATATTAAAGCGATTTTCTGCCATCATATCTAAGAAAGCTTCCCAATATTTGATGTCTTTACAAGTCTCCTGATGTAAATCTAAAGCATAACTATGGCGATAGGTATCGTAGGGTAAATCAAACTTTATTGTTCGATATGGGTATCTTGGTTTTTCTTCAAAAGTCTTAATTTTATCTAAACCAATACCGTTTCTGATATTTTCGCAAACAGCAAGCGACCCGTAAATTAAGCCTCGTGTATCCCCTCCAACAATACTGATGGTGGCTTTATCTGTTAAAATACCAAATGATTCAGATTCATATTTACTAGCATCTATTTTAAAATCAATTATAAATTTTGATGTTGAATTTTTTACAGCATACCCTTTCTTACTCAGCATTTTTTCGAGCATACGCATTGAATAGGCAGTTTTGGAAGTATCTAATGAAGAAATAAGGTTAACAGATTGAGAGAAACCTATACAATGAAATGCAAAAAATAGGAGTACTAAATAAAGTTTTTTCATGAACTTTTAATTTGCTGGATTCAAGTCGCAAATGCAACTTCATTATTTAAGAAATTAATTTTATAAAATTCGTTAGGAGAAAAGTAACCTAATTTTTTTCTTGGTCTGTTATTGAGTTTATCTTGAACATCAGCTACTTGTTGATGGGTAA
>JANXRS010000235.1 GCA_025356745.1 Arcicella sp. | reverse complement strand
AAGTATTTATGTTAACATAAACCTAAAACCAGATTCAAATTTTCATCAATTTATTATTTCTGGCAAAATTACAGTTATAAAATTGTACTATTCATTGATTTTAAACTCAAAATTGCATTTTTAAATGCGTTCAACCTGTTAATTTATTAAAGTTTCAGTAATGTTAAGATTACAAATATCTTGTAATTTGAGTAAGGTCAAATAAATATGTTTATCTGGACGACTTTCTTCTTCCTCGAAATGTCTTTTTTCATCGGGCAGATAAAAGTCTAAGATTTCAGCTATTAAAATTTTAGCTTCAACGCTAAGGGTTAATTTTAGATTAGTCATGTTTTTTTAATTAAAGTTTATACCGAATAGATAGTCTCTGATTCAAAATGAATATCGTCCGTTACATCAATAAATTTGGTTTGACAGTAGTCACTCGTTGAAAGAATAAAATTTTCCTCTGCTTCTGAATACTTATCAGAAACAAATCCTTTCGCTTGGTATGCTGTTTCAGCTTCAACCTTAAAATGTTTAATTAATGTTTCTTCGATTTCAATGACAAAAATTGACATATATTGATTTTGTTTGACGTTAAATTTTAGCAAGTGGACACGATGCCCACTTGCATAATTTTCATGATTATTCAGCTTTCTTTGTCTCTAAAAAACTGATAGATTCTGTGGTAATAAAAAGACTTCTAATAGCTTTATCATCCTTCTCGTAAACATTCTCTTTCAATGAACCTGTTACAATTACCCGAACTCCTTTTAACAACTTTTCTACCATCCATTTAGGCAATCCCCATCCTTCACATTTAACCCATGTGGTCTGCTCTTTCTCTTCTCCTGTTTTGGTCTTGTATTTAACCCTGTGAGCAATACTAAACTTGGTAACGGATGTTTCGCCTGTGCTGGTAGATACTGCATCAGCACCTAAATTCCCCTCAAAAATAACTTGATTAATCATGATTTTATATTGTTTATTTAGACACTTTGATAAGGTGGTCTATTTCCCTTTTGCTTATTATAAAGGTACGACAAGATTAAGCTAATAAATAGCATAACTAATTTATAATCAAATACTTAAATCCATTTTGTAGAGTATTAAAATTGCCCCCTTTGTAAATAAAAAAATCCACATAGAAAATTTTCTACGTGGATTTCGCAATAAAAAACAATATAAAACTAAATTGATTTTATGCAAGTGGACACGATGCCCACTTGTGTAACATCCTTATTTATTCAGCTTTCTTTGCCTCTAAAAAATTAATAGATTCTGTTGTAATAAAGAGGCTTCTGATAGTTTTTTCTTCCTTCTCATAAACATTCTCTTTCAATGAACCTGTTACGATAACTCGAACTCCTTTTAACAACTTTTCTACTATCCATTTAGGCAATCCCCACCCTTCACACTTGACCCATGTGGTCTGCTGTTTCTCCTCTTCTGTTTTAGTTTTGTATTTAACCGTATGAGCAATACTAAACTTGGTAACGGCTGACTCACCTGTAATGGTAGATACTGAATCAGCACCTAAATTTCCCTCGAAAATAACTTGATTTATCATAATTATATTTAATTAATGAAGGCATATTTTAAGGTTACCTTTCCTTCTTATTTCCCTATAAAAGTACAAAATTTTAACAACTAATACAACAGTAAATTGCTGGTAATCAGATATTTAATTAAAAAAATACTTTACTATAATACTGTGGGAAAGTGAAGATACTACCCGTTTTAAAGGATAAAATATAATTGAATCTTTTATGATTAATTCAGCTATTAATTAAAATAACCTCATAAAAATTTCCCATTCCAGCGTGAACATCAATGATTGTTTTCCCACTTTCAAGTAAATTTGTTCTCAAATCTTTTGAATAAAATGCTCTACTTCGCTCTCTAATTTTGAGCAAACAATAAGCCACAATCTCTTCAATTTCAGCACCTTTAATTGTATAATGATTTTGAGCGAACCGCTGAGGGGAATGTTTAATTTCAAGCATTATTGTTTTTTTTTAAATATTTCGTATTCATCTATTGTCATAAATATCATTTTAGGTTCTTTGTTCGCCTTAGGAACTTGCTCGGGTGTGTAGAAAGTAACCAACTTTTTGACCTGCTCAACAGTTAGGGTAGTTGAAATATCAGACCTTAATTCGTCAAATCCAACTAAAAGTCCACTTCTTGCATAAAATTGACCTTTACCTTTTATAGTGAAATAACCTTCGACCATATCTTCATCAATTAATAGACCTTCATCATCAATATAGATACCCGAATTATCTGATAAATGGATAATATCAACAACTCGGCAATTGAGCAATTTATAGATTGGGATTAAACCAGTTAAAATCGTTGTTTCAGTAATTGTTTGATTTTTTACGTCAATAAAAATTCCTTGAATGTGTCTCATTTTGTTATTATTTTAAACTTATTTTGATAATATAAAGGTACAAAACGGGCGTTTTAATTAAGAACTATAAAAATGATAATCAATTGATTTCCAACCATTTGTAAGAAATTTTAATTTTCCACTTTGTGATAATCACCAAGTGGACACGCTGCCCACTTGGTGATTATTGAGTAACTAAATTGTATTTGATATATTCAAAAAAAGTTCCTATCATATAATCATGTCCTCTGAATTTAAGGAGATGATAACTAATATTTTCCTTTGTATAAGTATTATCATCGTATCTATTTAAGGTGTGATGTTCTGCTAAATAATAATCTCTAAAATACTGCTCAAAAATATCTACATATCCCTCATCTTTATATTCAACAATTTCAATGAGTTCAGAAAATTTGTTGTGAATACTGTTAATAATATTCATCCATTCGCAATCAAAATGAAACTCTTTTTCTTTGACATAAGAAATAAGCACCTTTTCGTTAATTAATAATTCGGCAAAAATCATTCTGTCTTGTTCTGGGGGAAAATGATAAAAAAGTCGTATTTTATTTTCTTCCCTTACGAATGTAAATTGCCCAAATACAATCTTTTGATTATCACTATATAAAATCATCTTTTCAAGATTTTTCAAAAATTGTTTATGTTTTTTCATTGTTATTCTTTGTAAATTTTGGTTAAAATTGGATATTCATTTTCAAGGATAGCTTTTTCTGTTTTTTTAAAATGGTTTGCCAATCGGGGTCAAACCGATGTCTATAATTCAAGTGGGTTTCAAAAGATTTGCCCTCTAAGTGATAGGTAGCATAATGGTTTAACCTTCCTGTTTGTTTGTTTTGGTACAGAAAGGTTAATTCTAAATCATGCCCCTCCCCTCTTTGCTCCACCAAATAATTACCTACTTGAACATCATTGTTATAAGATGGCACATTATGCTTATTATTAAAAGTTTTACCATTTTCATACGCATAAATACCGTTACTATTTTTCTTACTAATAGATATTGAACCGCAGCTATGAACTAATGAAAGCGTTATCAAAAGTTCCCGTTTAGTATCAATGAGTTCAACCAATGTCATTCCATTTTCAGCGATGGTACGCAAACTAAGAAAATTTTCTAAGAATTTATTTTGACATGAACTGTCTAAAATGGAAAGTAAGTCTTGCATGATAAAAAAGTTTAAGTGAGAAGTTTGAGTAAAAAACAGAGTAGCCGTAAGACAACTAACCTGACCATAAAACCAGAATACGAACCCTAAATAATGAGAAGGTTTTACTCCTTATTATTAATATAAATTTACGATTAAACCAAGGGAATTAAAAGTGTAAGATACTTATGATCAAATACTTAAACCCAATTCGTAGAATCAAAACAGCCCCCTTTGTTGTAACATTAATATTACTAAACAATCAACTGAAAGGCGATTTTTAGTAGTATTAAGAAACAAAGCGATTGAAAACGTTGGAGAACAAGACTTACTTCATTTTATGAGGCTGCTGAAACGAAATGGATCTTGCGTAATGAAGTGAAAGTTGCCGAAAAAATGAAGTGGGTCTTGTTCGTGTGTGGAGGTGTTGGTGTATGTTTAACCAAGAAACTTCATTCGGGGAACGTCCCCTTTGTAATAAAAATTATGCAAGCGGACACGATGCCCACTTGGCAATTATTGGGAAACTAAATTGTAATCAATGTCATTTTCGACGATAATACGAAAATCACAAAGATTTTATAAGACTATATTCTAACATGACCTGTTGAATATAGAGAGTGATTCAATAATTATGTGAGATGTTGATTAAAAATCATATACTTAAACCCAATTCGTAGAATCAAAACAGCCCCCTTTGTTGTAACATTAATATTACTAAACAATCAACTGAAAGGCGATTTTTAGTAGTATTAAGAAACAAAGCGATTGAAAACGTTGGAGAACAAGACTTGCTTCATTTTATGAGGCTGCTGAAACGAAATGGAGCTTGCGTAATGAAGTGAAAGTTGCCGAAAAAATGAAGTAGGTCTTGTTCGTGTGTGTGGGTGTTGGTGAATGTTAAACCAAGAAACTTGATTCGGGGAACGCCCCCTTTGTAATAAAATTTATTCAAGTGGACACGACGCCCACTTGCTTACAAATTTGGGTAGTTATGTGAAAAATATTAAAGTTGAGATATTATTTGTTGAGGTTTTGAGTTTACTTAATGCGTTACATGATTAATTAAAATCAATAATTCAAAGTGTAAACGAATTCATTTACAGAGGTATAAAAAGCGGTAAATAACATTTGTGAATATCTGTGGAAATCAAAATAACCATGCAAATTTTCGTCCAATCCTTTCAAAATCTCGTGCGACTCCACGTATTGATGCGTAAATTCTAATTCGGTATCAAGAAAAAGAGAAGAAGGAGTGTATTTACCTTGAAAACTGGATTCAAAATTCTTTTTCATACTATCAGCGTTTGACCATCCGTAATAAACATCCGATATAAAATAATTGAATGGTTCAATCATATCTTTGTCCATGTCTTTAATGGCTTCCATATACTCAAATACTTCTTTAACATTAGATTCTGAATATAACATCTTAGGGAAATTTTCAAAATCCTGATACATAAATTCTGGTGCTGATTCGTCCTTGTGCAGTTTTTTACAGGCTTTTAAAAATGCTTCTTTATTTTTAGACTTTGATAAATCAAGCCAATCCCCTTTAATTGAACCCATAGAATATTTATAATAAGTTCCTACGTAAACTCTCGGCTTTTCCATTGATTTTTTGTTATTTTGATACTGTAAAAATACGACAAAATAGGCTTAATTAAGGGTATTAGCTATGTTTCATCAAACACAAGAGACCCTTTTGTTCAATCAATTCAACCCCCTTTGTATTAAAAAAACAGCAAGTGGACACAAAGTCCGCTTGCTATTAATCTAAAATCATTTTCTCATAATTTGCTTCGTAAACTAACCACCCTTTACCAAATAAACCTTCATCTGTAAACAGCAAAACGCCATTCATTGGTTTAAGAATTTTTATTGTTTTTTTGATATGCTCAAAGAATTTATCATCATCTATTTTAGTGAAAAATTTATAAATGAGATTATAGAATTTCAAGAACAATTTAGGATTATCATTAAGTGGTATATCATAACTTAAACCATACCTGTTGTGAGGAATATTCCAGCAATGATTTAAGGTTACAAATAATATCTTATTCTTATAGTAATAATCCTCTAAATACGATTTTGCTTCGTGTTTATCTTCACAACCGTTTAAAGATGAGGCAATAATTTCAAAATGATTCATGTGCTTTTTAGGGAGTTTGTTTATTAATTAAGCCAAAGTTGAAAGTCAGAATATTGTTCATCGTGGATAAAATCCAAGTCCTTATCTTCCTCCCAATGTAAACCCGTGAATAATTCGTAATCATCTCCGTAGCCTTTACAGACCACTAAAAATTTATCCTCTGGAAACGACTTTGACAGAAAAAGGAAAAAACTAACAAAATATTTACTGATATTGATTTTCATAGGTTTCATTTTTAAGGGTTAAATATTCTAAAATAATGTGCTGCTTATGGTTTTCAAAGTCCATAAAATCCTTATTGCTTACTTAATGTTCCTTTTTTTTACAAGAGCTTGTATTGCATATCTTTCATACGCTATAAAGTGAATTATACCTTTCACGCATTAATTTCAATGTTCCTTCATCAAACCTTATAATGTCGGCGTTCTTTAATAGCCCATTCATTTTCGTAAAACCTGTTGTTGCTAACTTATCAATATGATTAACATACCTGAAAGCCCCATCAATAAAAACGATATTGGAATCTATTACTGTGTTTTGTTTTAAATTATCCATTTCATTGCCTTTAATTATCTGTGTTAAAAAAAAAGTATCCATGAGAATTCCATTTTGATAATTAGAGTCTTCTCCTTCGGCTTGAACTGGATAAAATAGAACTCGATATTCTTGAAGTGCTTCATCAACACAGTAAATATTTACGTCAATCCATTGCAGGAATTTGTCTTTAAAATGAAAGAGAATCTTTTCGGCTTCCTCGGAACGAATCCCATCCCAATAATCAGCATTTCTTTCTATATCTTCACTCAAAAGCATCTCATCTTTGTAATAAATTTCAATTTTAAAAAGATGTTTATTTTTTACGTCTTCATAAATTTTGAATTTAAAATCTTTCTTCGTTTTCTCAATATTAAGAAGTAAATCATATTCAGTTTTCTCCTTTTCATCAAGTATATTTAAGGATAAATTTACGTGAAAGAATAAATCGTATATCTTGGTAATGGTGGACAGATTACCTTCTGAATCAATCATATAACGATTAATATAATTATCAGTAGGCTCAATACATATATTATCAAAAACGCCTATACTATGATAAACGATTGAGGACAAAACGGTTTTGTGCGTATTTTTAAAGGTAATATATTCGATTTTCATCTGGATAGTTATTTATTTTTTTGTTACTTAAAATTACAAACTTATACGGAATGAAGTAGGAGGGAGGGGAATGTAATCAAAATAGAACGACCCACTTGTTTAGGCAAATCCTGCCCCCTTTGTAAACAAAATACCAAGTGGACACGATGCCCACTTGAATAAATTAAAACCAATTCTTTTTAATTAAGCACTCAGAAGAGCAAATGATTTGTTCCTCGTGAAATTGAATATTGTACCAAAAAACATCATTTATCCAATCGTAGTCTAAAATTTCTAAAACGATTCCTTTTCTGTTGTTTATCATAACTTTATCGCCAAAATCAATCTCTGGCTCTAAATATGCTTTTACAAAAGGTATACGAAAATCCATTATATGATAGTCTAACATCATCCACCCTAACACGTCATCCAAGCAATGAGATAAGATATTATCGTCTGTATTGGTAAGGACTAATTTATATTTACTATTTTCCCACAGGTAGCACTCAGGGTAAATAAGATTTAGTCGTGCAAAATGATTTTGCAATATTTTTATTCTTTTATTCTTTTCAATGCCTATTTTTTGACTTATCACAGGTACATGATTTAATGAAAGACCTTCAACAAATCCTGTTCTTTCAATTTGCTTTATTTGTACTTGTTGAGCTTTTAAAAGATTCATCCCTTTGATGGATTCAGAAATACGATTTATGAATGATTCTTTGGATTCATGGACACCCGAATAAATCATTACACCCGTTAGAGGTTCTATGATACACCATTTATTTTGTGGTTCATAAAAAACGTAATAAGTAACTGCTCCATTCTGAAATAATAGTTGAGGTTTTTTAGCTTTAACTAAATTTATCATTCCTGACTGGAATACATAGTATTTTATTGGTGGTTTCATATTTAACGCTTATGTATATACGTTTATAATTATTTTGAGTTACGCACTAATTAATAATACATCTTCTTCTAAGATATTTTCTTGCAAAACAATTCCACAAACTAATTTCTGGATATACAATTGATTATTTTCAGAGATTTTCAAAAGTAGAGACTCATCATTTCTACTAAATTTAAAGAATCGTTCTTTATACTTTTGAGGGTTATGTTCTTCAACCGTTAAAACTCCTTCTCTATGAAAGATGCTAACTTCGTGGTTTCCAGGTGCCAATGCTTTAAGTTCTTCGATAGTCATTTGATTGTTATTTATGCAAGTGGACACAATGCCCACTTGCGAATTAATAAAGGGAATTAAATACCAATTTTATTCTCTGCTCTTTCATAAGTTCAATTATTAGAAAATTTGAACAATTCATTTTTAAAATTAGCTCTGCCATTTTTAATTGTTGCCACTATCGTTTTATCCTTTAAAAGATAAATCCCATCTGCAAATTTTTGAAGGCTTAAATCGTAATTTACAGCTAAGGTATCTAAAATGTTAGATTCATTTTGAATTAAGAAGACATCGTAGCAGTTTTCTTTGGAGGAAGAGGAAATCTGTAAACATCTGAACCTGTTGCTTGTATGATTTTTACAGTAATGGCCCACGATAGTTTTTTGAGATTTAATGGATTTAGTAGGAGAGGGGAGCTTTGCTCCAATATTTCCGTAGGGCGTATTTATACTGGCATGGTTACCATAGAAACTTACATTTGTTTTTGGGATAACAGAACTTGAAATACTGGTAAGACTGCTACACGACCACATTATAATTGAAAATATAACTATCGCAAAAATTACTATTAAAAAGGAGCTTTTAAAAATTTTAATTAAAAAACGAGGTTTGATTATAAGGAACAAAACGAGGGCAACAAAGAATAAATTTTTCATGTCAATAAATTGATAAATAATGAACCTAATTAAAAGAGAACTTCTCCTTCTTTCTTGATATAAATTTACGACTTAACGAAGAAACTATTAGTATTAAACAATTGATAATCAAATACTTAAATCCAATTTGTGAAAACAAAACCATCCCCCTTTGTTTATAAAAATCACTACAAAAAGTTATTAATTGCCTAAAATCATCAATACCCCAAATACAACCAGAATTCCCATTGTCTTCAATTTTTGAGTACATCAAAGCATTACCGCAATAAATTTTATCATTCAATCGCCATGAATTTTCATCAGATTTAGGATTAGCATTAATTAACATATCATCCATATTTGCCACTTTTTCAATGATAAAAGAGGATGATTGAATATATTTCCAAAATTTTTTATACTTATTTTAATGTGAACAACATTCACACATTTTAACTGTGCGTTGATAAAAATTATTCGAGTCATATTTAATAATTTTTAAGAGTGTGGAGCTTTTTATCTCCACGCTCAAGAACATTTATTAGGGTTAAGCAAAAACTTCTTCTGTTATTGCGTTAAAAACCATTTCATCGGCTGCATTGCGTTGGACGATTGATTTAACTGAATTTGTTAAGGCACGATTTATACCATTATACATTAACCAAGCATCGGGCGTATCTAAATTTAAACGGTGCTGTTCGTTAGAAAGGACTCCCAAGGCATTAGCAACCAAATTTTGAGGAAAGTAATTAGCACCTATTCTTTTTTGAATTTTCTCCATAAACTCATTGGGCGAAGTTTTAATTTTAAACTCCGACATTTCGCTATATACTTGGAAGGTATTAGAAACACCACTAACGGCTTTTTGATATAATTCAGCGAGGGCTTCAATAGACGATTCTAATTCAATCGCAAACTGTTCAACATCAATACCTGAGTGTTTATGAGTATAACGTACATCATTCTGAGAAACTTTTTCTTGGTCAAAAGTGAGTTCCTTGTGTTTAACTTTTCTTCCATCTCTCAATAAATCAATGTATTGTTCAAAAGAAACTGATTCGTCAACCCACCCGTGTAAACCATTAGAACATATTTGGCGGTAGGTAGAAAGATAATACGCCTGTTTAATCTTTGATTTTTCTCTCATCGCTACCCCGTGCAATCCAAATTTTTGCTTCCCGTCATAACCATTTTTAATAATGAATGAACAATTTACCTTGTCTTGGTCAGTCCCAACGGTTTTGATATAGTCAAGAAATTTGACTTGTATTTGAAATTGCATCATTCGGTGGTGGTCAATAGAAATTTCAAAAGTAGAGGGGAATTTCATCAATACTTTATGAATAGAATTTACTAACATTTCATTAGTAATGAGGGAATATCGTCCAGAGTGAACTCCTAAGATATTTTTTTGACCATCGAACTCCCCAACGACCATTTGGGAACGTTCAGAATTTACGACATTCATACCTGTCGCTAAACCAATATCTTGTAAAGAGACTGGAAATTGTGCTTCACTTACGGAAATTGCTTTTTTATAATTGTTCATTTTGTTAAGTTTTAAATGCGTTTTTTGTTCTTTTTTGATAGTATAAAGGTACTACCAAATCAGCTTAATTAAAATAACAAAACATTGATAATCAAACACTTATACCCAATTTGTAAACTATAAAATCCCCCTTTGTTTTTTAAAAATACTCTATTCAGATATAGAGATATAATATTTATTAAAGGCAAAATTATATATTTTATATAAATATATTTTATAAGATTTTATATTTATCATAAATATAGATATTACATTTGTCAAAAATACAATATTAATTTTATGAATAAGATAAAAACTGTTTTTTACCAATGTCTAATTTTTCTTGTTTTTAGTGCTAATTTGGTCTATCCACAAACACCTCAGATACATCTTAACTCAGGATTGCAAACCACAGGAGTAACAGGTACAATAACGATTACTTGCAGTAGTGTAGGTGCTGCTTATACGGGAAGTTTTACTTATAATCCTTCTCAGCCAATTGCATCGCAGACTTTGTTTTTGAATAGCCTTCCTGTTGCTAATGATTACAAGATTAAAATCTCCAATAATACCAACAAGGCTTTATCCTATTTCATCTGTCAGGCTGAGCGTACTTGCGATCCAAATTCATCCCGTTATTCTTCTTGCCAATCACTTGATAATACCGTAATTGATGGTACTACTGTTGCTATACCATCAGGCATAAACAATTATTTAGTTGCTCAAAATTTCAGAATTATAGCGAATGCACAGAATGGAACTGCTTGCGTAGTGAATGCAGGAGCGAATGCAAATTATGTTACGGGAGCTGTTTATATTAATCTATATGGAACTTATACAAATTCATTAATACTTCAACCCATTACCTACACTGACAGAGTATTATACATTCGCAATAGTAGTTGTGCTACAAAGTCAAGTATGCACATTTTTGTAAATGGGATTGAACTAACCAATTATACGGTCAATGTAGCGGTTTTTGGTTTATTCTATATTCAATACCCGTTTGGTGCTATCAAGGCAGGCGATGTGGTTCATGTAACAAATGATTGTGGTGATTCTCCATCACCGTATCGAATTGTGAGTGATGTTAATTATTTTATTGAAGTACCTAATGGCGTTAATTATACAGGAAATGGAATTACATCAACGGATTCACTTCCACCATCGGGACGGCTTGATACGCCTGTCGAAGTAAAACAGTGCAATGAAATTCCAGTTAATGCTCACTTTAACGCCAATTTCAATTTTGTCCCTTTCAAAAATAATGATGGTAGTGTTGCCAATACTGGCTTTTATAAAATAAACGGCAATCCGATTACAGAAAATGATTTAACGATTATACCCGAAAGTCCTTTGAATGGTGGCAGCATCACGATTAATACCAGTGGTTCTATTTCTTCGCAATATGACAATTTTTATATCTCCAATAGAAAACCTGGCATTGCTAATCCTAAATATACATTTGAGTATATTCATAACGGTATAGATGAAAGCGAGAAAACATTTAACATTAATCAGGTTGGCTTCGCATTTATTGAAAATGCAACGTACCGTACTTTCAAATACAATTATGGCGACCATCCAAATCACATTTATCCATCTCCTTCAAGCACTTCAAGTTACAAATTAGAATTCACAGAAAACAAGGTTCGGTGGTTAGTTAATAACACTAAAATTGATTCTGTGACCTATACAGTTCAATATTCCATCGTTGGAGGAAACGGAACACTTAGCAATCCGAATGCGGTAGAAGTAGGAACACCCATCACATTCATCCCTGCGGATACGGGGTCTTACGCCTTACAAGCGGAATTCAGTAATGGGGTTATCATTCAACAAAAATTTCATACCAGTGCTAATGTTCCTGTAATCGCTCCAAGCCTTGCAACTATTTTCTCAGGTAATCAAATTAGTCTGGTAGCTTCTGGTTGTTCGGGTACAATTCATTGGGGTTCTCCAACCTCTACCACAACGGGGAACGTTTATCAAGTAAGTCCATTGATTACCACAACCTACACTGCTTATTGTGAAAATACGAGTGGTTGTACCACATTAGGCAAAAGTGTAACTGTAATTGTCCAAGCTCCAAAACCAACGATTACAACAAGTGCAGCTTCTGTTTGTGCAGGGGTAGGGGTAACCCTAACTGCTACGGGTTGTGTCGGTGGGATATACAGTTGGACTGGAGGATTAACGGGTAATTCAATTTCTGTTAATCCAAGTGCAACCACTATTTATAACGCTACTTGTACCAACGCTGCGGGTACATCCTTACCAACTCCCATTAAATTAACCGTTAATTAAATTTTTATCTTTTTTCAAATCTTATATTTTTTAATTCAAACAAATGAAAAAAAATCTATTCTTCGCTCTATTACTTACGTTTGGAGCATTTGCCACTTCCTTTGCACAAGCAGTGAATGATACAGTTTATGTGACCATTAATCGTTTACCCGTAAAGGTAAATCCAATCGCTTCAAGAGATTCTGTTTATGCAGGTCAATCAGTAAATCTAACTGTTACAAATTGCATAGGTACGGTAAACTGGAATAATGGATTAACGGGCGGTTCAGTTACTATCAATCCAACGACAACACGTTATTACCTTGCACAATGTACTTCGTCCGCAGGATGTGTAGGAGCGAAAGATTCAGTTCGTGTCGTGTTTAAATCCTTAGTCAGTCCTACTGCCACAAGTGCAAGTATTTGTTTTAATGAATCTACCACATTGACAGCCCCTTCAACTTGTACTGGGGGTACAATTACATGGAGTAATAATTCTACTGGTGGAAGTATTACGGTTAGCCCAACTTCAACAACTACTTATACTTATACGTGTACCTATACGGGAAGTGGAACTTCTAACGCATCAGGTAGCTTAACGGTGCAAGTCAAACCACGACCATTAGCACCAACCTTAGTAGCAAATCCAGCAAGTATATTGACTGGTGCTTCTTCCACGATTACCGCTTCCAACTGTTCGGGTACAATTTCATGGACGAAACCAGACGGAACACCTATCACCACGGGCGTGTCAGGAAGTAGTTTAACAATTACACCTACGGCAACGACTACCTATTTAGCTTATTGTACTACTAATAGTTGTTCTGGACCTTCCGCAAGTCAGGAAATAACCGTTGATTCTCCAATTCCAAGTGTAGCTTTTTCTGCTCCTCAAATTTGTCAGGGCGATCCAATTACAATAACCGCTTCGGGTTGTAGTGGAACGTATGTATGGTCTTCTGGGCAAACAACTCCTGCAATCACAGTAACTACTACGTTGAGTAACTATACGGTAAACGTTTTGTGCAGAACAACTGCAGGAGATTCAGCCCCAAAAAAAATCAAATTGAAATTGAATTAATCATTAATCAATTTTTAAAGCATTATCTGTATGCTCTCAATATATAAACATTGCCTTGTAACAGTCTTATGGATACTGTTACAAGGTATATTTTTAAATACATTTGGTCAAAGTGATACTACGATTGTAGGAATTACACGAACGCCAAATACTCCAATTGTATTAGCAACTGCCACGATTATTCCCTTAGGACAAACAAGCTCTTTATCCGTTTCAAATTGTAATAATGGTGCGGTTCGATGGAACAATGGACAAGTAGGTAATCCGATTTCGGTAACGCCTAATTTAACCAGAACATTTTACGCTCGCTGTATTGTGGCTGGCTGTACGGGCGATTCAACGGGAATTATTATCATCGTAATTACGGTAACGCCAGCCATTGGTATAAGTAAAGCAACGATTTGTCAAGGTGAAACAACTAAATTAACCGCTTTAGGGTGTGCTGGTACGGTAGAATGGAATAATGGACAAACTACCATAGACATAAATGTTAGTCCTGCCAATACTACCGATTACTCGGTAACTTGTATCACGTCAAATGGGCGTTCTAATGCAGCCACTTCAAAAATAACCGTCAACGGTACACCTTCAAAACCAACAATTACGGCAAGTACTACAACGCCATTATTAGGTAGTAGTGTAATATTGACGGGTAAATGTGCGAATAGTAATTACGCCTGGTCTTCTAAGGAAACAACAAGTTCGATTACAAGAATTTCCTTAATTAACGAAACGATAACCTTAGCGTGTATTAGTTCAATGGGTTGTACAAGCGAGAGTGATTCAAAAACACTCCAACCACTCACACCCAATATCTCGGTAACAGCCTCAAAAGACATAGCTTGTGCAGGAGAAACCATATCTTTAACGGTTACGGGTTGTCCTAATAATAAGTCTTGGAATACGGGTGATAATAGCAACACGACTTATACCATTATTAACCAGACTACCACTTACGAAGTTACTTGCTATTTCTCCACGGGTGAAGCCAAAGCAAGCATAACGGTTACGGCTATTCCTTTACCCAACACTCCAAGTTTGCTTAATTCTAATCCCTCAATTTTGAAAGGTAGTAAGAGTCTGTTGACAGCGAAAGGGTGCGAGGATGGTACCAAAATATGGGAAATTTACGGCAAACAACAAATAAGCAATAGTGATACAATCACTGTATATCCAACACAAACAAACACTTTTAAAGTAACTTGTTCTAAAAATGGATGTTTGGGTAGTTTTGCTGCAACTACTGTAACTGTGTATAGTAGTGATACAAAAATACTTGCTTCTCCCAATCAAATATGTCAGGGGGATTCATCACAACTTTCTGTCAATAACTGTGTAGGTGCAATCACGTGGAGCAATGGAAAAGTAGGCAAAAGTATTTACGTTAAACCTACGATTACAACTATTTATAAAGTGTATTGTCAGGTAACAACTACTTTAAAAGATTCATCAACCGTTGAAGTTAAGGTAATTCCAATTCCAATAGGATTAAGTATATCAGCTACGTTTAATAACAAGGCATTGACTATTAAAGATACGGTAGCAATTAACAGTCCCATTACTTTGGAAATGAAAGGTTGCGTTGGTACAGTAAATTGGAATATTGGAGTAAGTGGAGCAAAACTATTATTGTATCCCTTAGAAACACAAAATTACACTGCCACGTGTACAAATACGAATGGTTGCAAGGGATTGCCTTTATCCACGACTTTTGTTGTCAGGAATAGTAGTTTATCTCTCGTAATTAGTAAATCGGCAATTTGTAAGGGCAATTATGCTACCATTACGTCAAAGGGTTGTCCAACGGAACAATTATCATGGAAGTTTGTACCTGATACAAATGAAGATTTAATTAAGAGTCCTCTGGCTATATCTTTTAAGCCAATATCAAGTGTAAAAGTAATTGCATCTTGTAAGCTAAGTGATTTACAAACCATAAAGGATAGTACCATTGTTACTGTATTACCCAAAAATAACTTGAAGTTAGATTCAGCGATTGTGTGTTTAGGCAAATTCGTAGATTTAGCGACTCTCGTTTCTAATCAAAATCAATTCAGTAGTTTGAGATTTTATGATGGAGTTAAGGAAGTAAAAATCGTAACACCATCGGGGATTCCACCATTTGTAAAAACGTACAAAGTTGTGGGTATAAATGCTTCGGGGTGTAAAGATTCGACTTTTGTTAATGTCTCGGTAAAACCCATTCCAGACAAACCAATTATTAAATCTGACAAATTGACCTTTCCAATTATTTATGGGGAAAAAGTTAATCTAAAAATTGATAATTGTATTGGTGAAGTTACATGGATAAACCCAAAAGCAAATACCAAAAGTGTAGCAGTTGAACCCATTAATTTGACTACTTATAAAGCAATTTGCACATCACCTTACAAATGTGTATCTGATACCGCAAATATTACAATTGATGTGAGTCGTCAATTAGCCAAAATTACTGCTCCAAACATAATTTGCGAAGAAACTCCTTTCCAAATTTCATCCATTTGTCAAACTAACACACTTTGGGGTTCATTGAATTCATATTACGATGGGAACACAATAACGATAGCGATTCCTCGGAATGGCGATTCGGTTTTAGTGGCAGGAAAACCAATATTTCGAAAAATCATCCGTAACGATTCAACTTTTATTACAGGTCAAGCTACTTGTTTTTTCAAAGATATTCCAACCACATTTAAAGGAAAATCAACTTCATTTGAGGTTTTTGTACCGCTAATTTCGATTAATGATTTATATTTTTATCCAAATCCAGCGACAAAAATCATTAAGATCGGTTCTAATTCTTGTTTGAGTCCTTCAATTCAAGTGAGAATCTGGGATTTAATTGGCAGAAATTTGTTTGATTCGAGCCAATCGCCTATCAGTAATAATGAAATTGATATTTCAGAACTTCCATCTGGGGAATATATCGTGGAGATTATGTATGATAATGACCATATTGTGAAGAAAATGCTTAAATACACAAACAATTAATGATGAAAAAGTTAATAGCTACCTTTTGTATTTGTGTATGGACATATTACACAAGTACCGCACAAGTAAATATTAAGCGTAACCCAAATCCTGCTTTACAATATTTATTGATTAATCCCGATCCAGTAGGGGGAGCATTAGGTTTTACGGGCGTTACACAAACGAATTCTTATTCTGGTTACTATAATGTTGGTTCATCCGCTTTTAATAAGGTGGGAAATGAAATAAATGTGAGTTTCACCAAAGTAGGATCTTCCTTAGTAGATGACATGAATATGTTTAGTATTGGGTATCAATTCAAACCAACAAAAGAAGACAATGATAGTGAAAAGTCTTCACAGGTAAACGTGGGACTTACTTATTTTCAACATGGTTTAGTGGAATTAAGAAGTACGACAGGAATTATGACGGGTACAATTAATCCATTTGACTTTAACATTCGTGCTTCTTACAGTCGAAAGCTTACAGAAAGGTTGTCTTTAGGAGCAGGGTTTAAATACCTTAATAGTCGTTACTATATTGGTGATTTGAAAGACTTAAATGCTGCCCCGTTAATCATTGCAACTTTGGGAGCTTTAAATGGAGATATTGGAATGTATTATGAAACCGATATGATAACTCAAAAAAAATGGCATAAACAATTTGGTCTATCCATCCATAATATTGGGGCAAAGTTGAACTATGGCGATAACGCTGGGCGTAATTTTCAACCAACATTATTTCGCTTGGGTGGTCATTTTGAAAGGAATGTAGGTACTATTAACGAAGAGGACGATGATTCTAAAATTGGGATTAATCTTGAATTTTCTAAACTTCTTGTCCCTACTCCACAAATTGGCAAAGATTTAGAAAAAATCACAGGTATTGGGGCAATATTTAGCTCTTGGGGGGATGCACCCAATGGACTTTCCGAGGAACTTTCTGAAATCTGGACATCATTTGGAGTTACTTACATTCACAAAAAAAACCTATCCTTTCGGGCAGGAATATTTTATGACCCTGCGAGTAAAGGCGATAGAACTATATTAACGAGTGGAATTGGTGTACAAGAAATTGAATTGCCCAATCGTACATTCGTAGGTTTTGACATCGCTTACAGAACTACAACTGGCAATTTTTCTCCCATGACAAATACTTTTCAAATCGGTGTTCATTACCGTTGGAATAAGGGTTTAGAGGAAATGAATTAATTTTTTTCGTCAAGTGGGCAATGAGTCCACTTGACGAAAAAACGGTGGAAAAGTCGGAGTAGAAAACGCTTTCTACCGTTAGCCTACTCAACAATGAGTAAGTTTTTTTATTATCAAAATATATTTAATATATGGTAGTGTTACAGAATGTATGTTGCTACCATACAGCATTTTTGAGCCATATATAAGCCTTTACAAAGCCATAGTGCATATCATCCTTTTTAGAAAAACAGATAGTTTTTCGACATAATCTCTTCAGATGAGTTCTAAAAT
>JANXRS010000233.1 GCA_025356745.1 Arcicella sp. | reverse complement strand
AAGCGTTGTTGGCGTTCATCTAATTGATTGAAATAATTGCGTTCTTCGAGGGTAATTTCCATATAACTAAAAATCAGTATTGAATACGAAGATACAATATTTTGAAAATTAATCAGACCAACTTATTATTTACACGTTACTAACCTTTCTCAATTTAATTATGAGCCTAAATTTCTAAAAGCCATTGCTACATTAAAAGCAAATATTCTCAATTATTATTCATATCAATATATACCTGTTGAAACCTCTATTGATGATTTTTTACGATTGGAGTCTAAAGGAATGCAAGAATTGATGAGTGAAAGTGTAAAAAAAAGAATTGAAAAAACATTAAACCAAAAATTGACTGCTAAATCTGGTATATCAAAAGATCAAAGCATTCTTGATATTGTAAATAATGATTTAGATACTTTTGTAAATGAAGTTGAAGTTATAATACAAGGAATTGATAAAGAATATGATTTTGAAAAAGATTTCAAATCTAAAACTAAAATTACTGCCAATCATTTGACAGATGTAGTAATTGAAGCTTTTTTTTCAAAAAGGACATTAAAAAAGTCAAAAAAACCTGTTAAAAGTTTATCGGCCGGAGAACGAAAAAAAGCATTAATTGACATTGCATTTGCATTTTTAACACAAGATGCCTCAAGACAGAAAAAAGTTATTCTTGCAGTTGATGAGCCTGAATCATCATTACATATTTCTATGTGTTATGACCAGTTTGAACGATTGGACAAACTCTCAAATCATCATAATGTGCAATTATTTGTAACAACCCACTGGTATGGTTCTTTACCAATTATAGAAAAAGGGAATTTATTTCATATTGATTCAACCTTACAAGATTCACCTAAAATTTCTGAATTTTCATTTAGAAATTATTTTGAAGAAAGAGCGAGTCATCCAAATGATATTCAATTTAAGAGTTTTTTTGACCTTGCTTCCGCAATCATTAGTTCATTGAGAGTACGAAAAAATAACTGGTTAATTGTAGAAAGTGAGGAAGATAAGAAATATATCGAAAAGCATATTGCTCATACAGATAACCTTAAAATTTTACCAGTTGGTGGGTGTGCAATAGTAAAATTACTTTATGATTATTTATATGTTCCTATTTCGCAAAAATCTGATGCAAAAGATCTACAAGGGCGAATATTTTGCCTAATTGATACTGATTTGCAAGGTGTTAATAATAAAAATTTGCCAGAAGATTTGAATAACAAATTGTTAAAAATAAGAAGACTACAGTATATTGATGCTAACCAAAAAGTTGATTTAGTAAAGCTTGATACCAATATTTCTTCTCCAACAGAGATTGAAGAAACGTTAAATCCGAAAGCATTTTACAACTCATTAAAATTAACTATTGAGGCAAGTTCAAATGAAGAAGTTAAAGTGGCATTTGGCAAATTTTCATTTGATATAAAGTCTAATAATAGTTTCATTAGAGGCGATAATTCGATAATTTACCCTTTTGAGATGGATGGTAAGAATCCTAAAGAAGAAAAGACTAAAATTATTGATTTCATTGACGATAATAAAAAAATAATCTGTGCAAATTATTGTAAACAAATAATAACAGATAAGCCAAGTTGGATTTTGGAAATAGATGAATTTTTTAAATGACGTTCATTCTATTAATTAGAGTCATCAGATAATGATAGTTTAATGAAAAAAGGCGAAAACCCTAAAAGTTTTCGCCTTTTTTATATCCGAATAAACCCTATCAATTCTTCGCCCCCTGCACCGCACTTCCGCCCGCAGCTTTTTGCTGTTGCATTGGGTTTGTACCCGCTGGACGAGTTTGCTTAAATACTTGAAAACGAGTAGGTTGTTCTGGTTCACGAGGAAAAATATTGGTTTTTGTGTCAATATCTGCCGTCTCGAAAAATGGGTCTAATGTCCATTTTATTACCTTCTTATCCGTTGGAATTACCTTCTTGATTTCTTTATCATTCAAACGCCAAATCTCCGCTGGAATTCTTATTACCTCGTCTGTTCCATCTTCAAAATTCATTTTCATAATCACTGGACTGACTAAACCACCCGTGTTTTTAATATTCAATACATAAAAATTTTTGTTTGAATCTACCAACTTCTTTTCGTCCTCTGCCAACCCCGCCATTGTTTGGTCGAAACGCTTTTTATCTGATTCGGAAGTAGCAAATTTGTCATACGAATTATAAAAATCTTTCATGTCTGGATTCTCTTCAACCACCGTTTTTGGAATATCCTTTTTGTTGCGGATATTGCTCATCGTCTGGCGTTTAGCATCTGCTTCGGCTCTTGCTTTTTCGTTTTTAACGGTTGGCGTTGCGTTATCAATTCCAAACCATTCTACATTTTCTAAAGATAAATCCACAGGTTCAACTCCATAAAACCAACCTTTCCAAAACCAGTCTAAATCTACGCCCGAAGCATCTTCCATGGTACGGAAAAAATCTTGTGGCGTTGGATGTTTGAAAGCCCAACGACGAGCATATTCTTTGAAAGCGTAATCAAATAATTCACGTCCCATTACGGTTTCACGAAGAACGGTTAAAGCTGCCGCAGGTTTTGAATAAGCATTGGGTCCAAAGGCCATGATATTATCCGAACTCGACATAATTGGCATTTGTTGGGTCTTTTCAGTACGCATATAACCCACGATTGACTGTGGCGTTCCACGGTTTTCAAAATCTCTATCCCACTCTTTTTCAGCAAGTTCCTCACAAAAAGTATTTAAACCTTCATCCATCCACGACCATTGTCTTTCGTCTGAATTGATAATCATCGGGAAGAAATTATGCCCAACTTCATGGATAACAACGCCAATCAAAAAGTTTTTAGTATCCTCAGAATACGTTCCATCTTCCTCTGGTCTTGCCCCGTTGAAGGAAATCATCGGATATTCCATCCCACCGACTGGTCCATGAATTGACTGAGCAACTGGATACGGATACGCAATCGTGTGTTTTGAATATGAACGCAACGTATGAGCTACTAACATAGTCGAATATTTCCCCCAAAGTGGCATGGCTTCTTTTGGAAAAGCAGACATTGCCCATACT
>JANXRS010000214.1 GCA_025356745.1 Arcicella sp. | reverse complement strand
AGCCAGAACCAAGGTATTGAATAACGATTGGGAAGGCGAATTCAGAAAGAAATATCCCAAATTTAGGGCAATAAAATCTTTGAACGAACCCGCTGAAATCAAGTTAGCGGCGTGATTGCCCCACACTTTTTGATGCACTCCGATAAGTGCGGTTGCTAAATATCACGATATTCCTATAAGAACCCTTCAACATTGGAAAAAGGTTTTTCAGCGAGATGGGATAAATTCTTTGGAAAGAAAGAAGCGTTCCGATGAAAATAAACATCAAGTTTTTTCTGAGTCATTAGTAGAATTAGTCAAAGCATTTACCTTACAGAAACCTCCAATGACTATCAGCAATATTCATAGACGTATCCAAACCATCTGCAAAAAAGACTCACTTCCATCTCCCTCTTACCACTGGGTTTATCAACAAGCCAAAGCCATATCTCCTCACCTATTGATTCTTGCCCAAAAGGGTAGTAAAGCCTATAAACAACAATTTGAACTACTTTTTAGACACGATAGTAATACATCCAACGATATCTGGCAAGCAGACCATACTCTTTTGGATATTTGGGTTTTGAATGAAAAAAAGGAAATTATTAGACCGTGGCTCAGTATTGTTCTTGATGATTTTTCACGTGTTGTCTGTGGGTATTATCTATCTGAAAATACACCTGATGCTACTCATACTGCTTTGGCACTTAGACAAGCTATTTGGAAAAAAAATCGACAAGGTTGGTCAATCTGCGGTATTCCTCAAAAACTTTACACTGATAACGGCGGAGATTTCATTTCAGAGCATATTTTACAAGTTTGTATAAAACTTAAAATTGAACTCATACATTCATTGCCAGGTAATCCACGGGGGAGAGGAAAGATAGAAAGGTTTTTTCTAACTGTGAACGAAGGACTTTTGCAAACATTGGATGGGTATTCTGTGGGCGGTAAACCAAGTTCTCCTCCTACTCTAACAATGAAAGAATTTGAGACTCAATTGTCAGAATTTATTGTTGATAAATATAATCATCAAGCCACAGGTAAAGACCATTTATCCCCATTTCAACGCTGGCAGGGAGATGGTTCTTTCCTACCGCAGATGCCTTCATCATTAGAAGACTTAGATGATTTGATGATGCACATTGATAAAGGGAGAAGAATTCAACGGGATGGAATTCATTTTATGAATTTGCGATATGGCTCAATTACCTTGGTCGCATTTGTTGGAGAACAAGTAACCATTCGTTACGACCCAAGGGATTTGGCAGAAATAAAGGTCTATTTCACGGATGGGGCTTTTTTATGCAAAGCTGTTTGCCAAGATATTGCTGATTTAACCATCAGTTTGAGAGAATTATTATCAGCTCGAAAGGCTGTAAAAAAAGCATTAGATGGACAAGTGAAAGATTCAAAACATTTGCTTAGAAGTTTCATAGCCACCACCCCTCAAAAGCCAATAGACATTTCAGAGCCAATCCAGAAAAGTAAATCAACCCTAAAAATGTACGCAAATGATTGATATTTTTGAAGATTTTGCCCCTCAGCCCTTCATTCAAACCAAAGAATATCTGCGATTTGAAGAGTTTGCTCAGAGCTGTACTCAATACAAATACATCGGCATTTGCTATGGAAACCCAGGCGTTGGGAAAACTTATACGGCCAATGAATATACCCAACCACAAGTGCTTGAATACTACAACAATAGATACCCCGTAAGTCCAATGGTGAAGGCTAATATACATTTGTGCAGAGGAGCTTTTTTTACGGTACAGGTCTGTAATACACCCAGAAGTATTCGAAACATGGTTTATGGTAAAATATTTAATTATGGAAATGTAACCTTGCGGCTTCAAGGGATTGAGGATATTCTAACTTTAGCTATAAAATCGCACCAAACATGTCCTTTACTAATTGTGGACGAAGCTGATAGGCTTACGTTCAGTTCCTTGGAAGAACTTAGAGCCATGTATGATGAATACAAATTTGGCTTGATATTGATGGGAATGCCAGGAATTGAAAAACGGCTGTCAAGGTATGCTCAATTGTATTCAAGAATTGGCTTTGTTCACGAATTTAAGTCTATTAATAAGGAAGAAATGAAGTTTTTATTTGAACAAAAATGGCAGGAGTTAGGTCGTCAGTTTGACAAAAATACCTTTGTAGATGTCGAAGCGATGAATGAGATTATCAAAATTACGCATGGAAACTTCAGGCTTATCAATCGAATATTTGACCAAATGCAGCGGCTTATGCAAATTAATAATCTGACAACTCTTACAAAAGAATTGGTAGAAGCTGCCAAAAATTGTTTAGTCATTGGTGATTTTCTATAGATAAAATAACGCTAAAAATTTATAGCAAAATTGAGTTGGGATTTGTCTAAATTAATGCTAATTTCTTTGCCAAAAATACGCAAAATAGCACTAAAAATTTACGGCAAAATAGCACTAAAAGTGACA
>JANXRS010000202.1 GCA_025356745.1 Arcicella sp. | reverse complement strand
ATGAAGGAAAAAAAGAATAGTTTTTTCATTTGAAATTCATTTTAAACCGCAAAGACACGAAGTCGCCAAGTCAGATAGTGTGTATCTTAGCGTCTTCGTGTCTTAGTGGTAATTAATAATCTTTTTTATTTTTGAGTTTTATTTCACCAACGCCATAAAAGCATTATAAAAAGTCTTCACTGAATCCGTAGGCATTTTTTTATCAGCCCATTGGACTTTATGACTAAACTTTTTACGTTCCGAAAACTGAACGGTGTAAGACATATTACCGGGTTCTCCCGCTTCCTTTTTACTCAATTTTAAAGCCTCAATTTGCTTAAAAAAGTTTTTCGTTTTGGATTTTGAAAGGGTTTTTACCACCGTAGCCGAATCTTCGTTACTGGCTTTATGAAGCAATTGACCATCGGCTTTGAGTATATATTCGTGCCACACACCCGTAACACCTCCGCCCGAAGCCACCGTAATTTGCTGATTTTCAGGAACAGATTTACAACTAAAAATGAATGTTACGAGTAAGAAAGTAAGGTATTTTTGCATATTTTATAATACGGACAATTTTATCCTTAGAAGGTAATTTATTTACGGAAGACATCCTTTTGAAGAACAACTTTCCTCTATCTTTATCAATTTCAAAAACTAAACTCCTAACTCACTTACCGCTAACCAAGACATTAGTCCCGCCCCAATTTCCAAAGCACTTTCGTCAATATCAAACGTTGGGGTATGTACGCCCGAAATAATCCCTTTTGCCTCATTACGAGTTCCCAAACGATAAAAACATGAATCAACATGGTGTGTATAATAGGCAAAATCTTCGGCAGCGAGCCAAATATCTAAATCAATTACATTTTCCTGACCCATAAATTCAATGGCGGCTCCTTTCATTCTGCGAGTCAATTCGGGTTCATTTTTTAAGAATGGATAACCTTTTTGAATAAAAACCTCACAAATGCCACCCATTGATTCGGCAATGCCTTCCGCCATTTTCTTGATACGAGCCAAAGCATCAGCACGCCATTCTTCGTCCATTGCACGGAAAGTTCCTTCTACATAAACCTCATTCGGAATAATATTAGTCGCACCGTTGGCAATTACTTTTCCAAAACTCAACACCGAAGGATAACGTGGATTACGATTACGACTGATAATTTGCTGTAAAGCCACAATAATATGCGAAGTAATCAATACAGGGTCGATGCCTAATTCGGGCATTGCACCGTGTCCGCCCTTACCTTTTACAGTAAAATACAGTTCATCGGCACTTGCCATGTACATTCCCTCACGGAATCCAATTTTACCCACGGGAATATTCGGAGCAACGTGCTGACCCAACATTTTGCTAGGCGTTGGATTCAACAAAGCTCCTTCCGCAATCATGACAGACGCACCACCGGGGGCTTTTTCCTCGGCAGGTTGGAAAACCAATTTCACCGTTCCCTCAAATTCATTCCGTAAATTATATAAAATTTTAGAAACGCCCAACAACGAAGCCGTGTGAACATCGTGTCCACAAGCGTGCATAACTCCTTGATTAAGAGACTTATAAATAACATCGTTAGCTTCCACAATTGGTAAAGCATCCATATCCGCCCGCAAAGCCACCACTTTTGAAGATGGATTTCTCCCTTCAATCGTAGCCACTAAACCCGTATTGGCAATGGACGTTGGCGTAATTCCAATTTCTATTAGCCGTTCAGCAACGTATTTCTGCGTATTATATTCCTGATAAGACAACTCAGGATTTTGATGTAAATGTCTGCGGTTAGCCACAAATTCGCCTGCATGGGCTTTGGCTAATTGTTTTATTTTTTCTTTCATTTATTACGTATTTCCTTACAAATTTAACCACAATTTCAGATTCTCGTTCTCTGCCTCCAACAATTCCAAATGAATCTTTCCTTCTTCATTCCATTGCATCTGCAAACCAAAAGCATTTAACAACTCATTAACCATAGTTTCAAGGGGTATATTTCCATGAATACAATCCTTAAAATAGCTTGACAATGAACGTCCATAAACTTCTTCACAAACTCGTTGATAATCTTCTAACGAATAACCTACGCCCATTTTTCCGAAACGTTCCCACATTATTTTCATGATAGTTTCTAAGGATTTTTGATGCCCAAAACGCAAGCGAATTATTAAATCCAAAATTAAAGAAACAACCGCCCCTTTCTGATAAATCGAAACTCTACGGTGTGGAATGGCTTGCGAATATCCGTCCAACCACAAATCAAAAGAAGATTCAACCAAGGACTGAAAAGCTAGCCCATCTTGCTCAAAATGGCGTTTCAAGACGGTTTCTAATTCTTTTAAATATTGTTCCAATGTAAAAACACCAGATTGCACTAAAAATAAATCACCGTAATAAGTCGTCACACCCTCCGCCACAAAACCCGTTAGAAAATAATTTTCCTTCGTAAAATCGTAAGGCATCATCTCCACGGGACGAATTTTACAAATATTCCAAGCATGATATAATTCGTGGGAAGACACACCCAAAAGGTCATTATAAAGTCCATCACCCTCAGAATCTGGTCCTAAAACAATCATTGTTGAGTTCCGATGTTCTACGCCATGATAAAAAGAAGTGGGGAGAATCCAGTTAATAAAATGATAGTCTTTTTCTGGAAAATCACCCATAACTTGAATTTGTCTTTCTGTAAATGCTTTAAAAGCAGTTAGTAATTTTGTCCAATTGGGCGTGTAATTTCCTAAAAACCAAACGTGGAAATCAACATTCTCTACTTGATAGCTTTGATGTTGAAGATATGGACTGGCGAGCAAAGGAGAATCGACTAATTCACAATAATTGTTTGGATGAAAAATATGATTTTCAGTTGGCATTCCACAAGCGATTTTATATTCCTTGGGCAATACCATTTCCAGCTCACAAGGCTCGTCCATACGTCCCTGTACATAAGGCATACAATTGACAAAATTAACATACATTACCGATTCATCAATAAAAGAACTTCCTGCATTTTGAATATTAGCAAAGTAGATAAATTTTACAGTAACTTCCTCTAAATCAGTTGTATAAATCAGCCAACGGTCTTTAGTTATTTTATGAAATTGAACTACTTCTTGAAAAGAAAATACCTCAAATCGTTGAATATTTTTGGCAAAGTGTTGGAGTTCATACCGTCCAGGTCGCCACGCAGGGAGTTGCAATTCGATGGTATTAGACTGAATATTATCAATAACCATTTCTATGTTTAAGAAATGGCTTTGAGGATTTTCGGAGGAAATTTTATATTTTATCATAACGGTTTCAAATCAGCACACGGATTTAACAGATTAGACACGGATTTTCTTAAATTTTTACAAAACTATTCTTTAAATCCGTGTACAATCCCTAAAATCCGTGTGCCATCACTTTAAGATAACCAATTTACTCATAATCAATCATATAAAACAGAAACTTTTAAAAAAGAGTAGGGAAATAAAAATAAGTTCCCTACCTTTGCAGTCCTGTTTTAAGAACTTAAAGATTTTTATTAATATATCGTCATGAAAAGAACGTTTCAACCATCGGTAAAGAAGAGAAAAAATAAGCACGGTTTCCGTGAGAGAATGTCAACTCCAAATGGTCGTCGTACAATAGCGGCTCGCCGTGCAAGAGGAAGACATAAATTGACCGTTTCTGACG
>JANXRS010000164.1 GCA_025356745.1 Arcicella sp. | reverse complement strand
GAAGTATTTATGTTAACATAAACCTAAAACCAGATTCAAATTTTCATCAATTTATTATTTCTGGCAAAATTACAGTTATAAAATTGTACTATTCATTGATTTTAAACTCAAAATTGCATTTTTAAATGCGTTCAACCTGATAGAAAAAGGGAAATCTGATGATGAAATATTTGAAGATGCTTTAAATGTGATTGCACCTAAACAAGCCACTGGTTCATTAGTCAAAGCGGATGGAGGTTCACCACAAATTGTATCTGCTAAGGCTGAAAATGCTTTTTTTGGATTAAATGGTAAAAGGACAGAAGTAAACAAAAAAAGAACTCGCTATGAAGCCGTTGAAGGTGTAATTCACGGTTCTGGCGATGGTGTTTCTGTTACGAATGGTTCTACCGTTAAAATCAGAATTTTATCCGAAACAAAATTACAATTACAGGGAGAAGAATTATCAATTCAACCTAATACTTTAATTACTGGCGTTTGTTCCATCGGTGGCGATAGAATTATGATAAAAGTAACAAATTTGAGAATTGACAATTACTTATATCCTGTCAGTATGCAAGTACATGATTTAGACGGACAACAGGGCGTTTATGTAAAAGATTTGGCACAAAAAACACAGCTTAATTCAGCTCTTGTTCAAAGTGCTTCTCAATCGGTTCAACCTTCATATCTAATTGGTCAAGGTAATTTAGGCAATCAAGTAGGAACACAAATTGCCACCAACACCCTTCAAAGTATTTCTAATGTGGGTCGTAATATTCTTACCACTAAAATTGCCCAGGTGAAAGCATTTATTAGACCAAATTACCGTGTACTGCTTAAATTTCAAGAGTTCGATGCTAAACAATAATTCAAATCGTATGAAAAAAATAGTAAGTGTAATCCTTATTTTATTATTGATTAATCAAATATATGGACAGAATATTGATTCATCTTTATACATTAAACCTAACAAATATTTACTTCCAATTGCTAAAAAAGCCATTAGAGGTTCTTACCCTTTGGAGTTATCATTTTATAAAACCACTCACATTATTTTTCCTTCCAAGATTCGTGATTTTGATGCTGGAAGTGAGAGCGTTATTGCAACTGTCCCACCTTCCATTACCAATGTATTAAGGGTAAAAGCAGGGAAGAAAGATTTTAATGAAGAAACCAACATGACTATTCTGACGGAAGATGGAGGTTACTTTTCATTTGTTATTCATTACAATGAGAACCCTGATGTTTATAACATTAACATCGCTAACAATTTACGCATTGATGAACTATCAACGGATAGTTTGGGCATTGGTCGTGGAGCTTTATCAACTAATAATATTTATGAGATAAATCAGGGTGAATATTCTGAAGAAGAACTAAGAAGGTTTGCAGGAAAAGCACTTAAACAAGGAAAGTATATTCGTCACGTAGGAGCTAAGAAAGCAGATATGTCAGTTTTTTTAAAGGGGATTTATTTTGAACAAAAGGTTTTTTATCTACTAACGACACTCGAAAACTCGTCTTCAATTCCTTATGAAATTGATTTTGTGAAGGTATTTATTAGGGACAAAAATGTATTAAAACGTACTGCTTTTCAAGAGGATGAATTAAAGGTCTTGATTAATCATCCAGAGGGATTTAAAACAGTAAACCCGAATTCAGTTCTTAAAAAAGTGATTGGCATACCGTTTATTACCTTAACTGATGGTAAGATTATGGAAGTAGAAATTTATGAAAAAGATGGTGGTCGCCACTTAAAATTCCAATTAGACAATGAGACAATCACACAAAGCAAAAGCATTTAGTATTTTAGTTTTATTTACAATTGGGGTCAGTAATTTGAATGCTCAGGTTCATATTAAATCTCAAAGATTTTTTGAAGTTTCTGCTCACGTAACCGATGGCATTAACCCAAAATTCGACCAATCAGGTTTGGGCTTTGGTATTGGCTTTGGGGTTTATAATAAGAAGGAAAATTCATGGGTTTTAGGGTTGGACTATTTACGAAAAAATATTAACGTAGTCGCTAATCCCAAACTCTCTTATCCAGTTCCAGTTGAACAATTTACCAGTTCATATACCTACATCTACAAATTTTATCGCAATAGAAACAGAAGTATGTATATAAATTTTAGAACTGGTGGAATTTTTGGGTATGAAAGTGTTAATCAGAATGAGCGTTTTTTAGCGGAGAATGTCAAGATTACCAATGTAAGTCGCTTCTTGGTTGGTGCTTCATTGGGGGCAGAAATCGAAGTAAATAATTTGATAATTTCTGCCCGTCAGCTATGGACTCCTACTTCCGATGTAAAACCTTTTTATGTACAATTAGGCATTGCCATACGATTTAATAAATAGATAATGAAACTAAGAATTTATACAATAATCGCTTGTTTGTTTCTGATGGGAGCTTGCAAAGCAACCTTGGATGTGGAAGGATTAGACGGGTTAAGTTCGGTTTCTCCCGAGTTTAATTTTCTCATTAAAACTGACCAAAAAAGTGCAAAAGCAAATGAGCCTTTTGCGTTCAGTCTATACATATCACAGTTAGATTTTAACAATAAGAATACCATTTACAGGTTCATTCCTGATATATCAAATACAGATGGATATTTTATATTTAAGAATGGAACTTCTAAGATTTTTCAGAAAAAAGATTGGATAGATGTTAAGTATTCAAATTTTGTCAATAATGAGTTAAAAATGGTTTTCATACCCACAGAAACATTAACATCGAATACTGCCATCACGGTAAGTATGTCTATAAATTGCATTGATACCCAAAATAAAAAGAGCATTATTCAAAATATAAGTTTTTTGATTACTCCTTAGCTTATAGCGGTTTTTAAGTATGTGTAAAAGTTACTCATTAATTTTTAGAAAGCAATTATGTTTGAATAGGGACCAAGTATAAAAGTGGTTGAGAAAATACAAAAGGCGTTGAGAATAATTCAAAAATTATCAACGCCTTTTGTATTTAACTATTTATGAAATTCACCTAAATACTCATCGGAATTAAAAAATTAAGAGGAATATTTAATCCTTTACTCAAGCGTTTAATCATCAATACGCTCAGTTCTTGTTTTCGATTCATAATCTTTGATACTTTGGTTTTGTCTCCAATGAACGGGATTAAATCTTTATTTTTTAAATTTTCTTTTTCCATTCTATATTGGAGATAAGCTATCGGGTCACTTGCTTGCATCGGTACATATCTTTCTTCATAGGCTTCTATCAGAGTAATAAGCATTTCCAGTTCCTGACCTTCGGCACTTTCTTTTGAAGGTTTCTGTTTCATCAAACTGCGAACTTTGCTCAATGCCATTTGATGATATTTTTCATTTGTGAGATTATCCATTATATTCTATTGTTGTAACATCTATTTTATCGTATGCCTTGTGTGTACCAATCCAGATAATAAAAACCATCTGAAAACTATAATCTATTTCAGTAACAAGCCTGTAATCATTGGCCTTAATATTAAATACTACTCTATCATTGGCTACTATACTTGCATTACCATAGGTTTGCTTTACATCATTTGGCGTATTCCATTCTGCTTGTTTAACTGTATTATACCAATCTAATAAGGGAAATTCGGCTGGAGGATGAAGTATCCAAAAATCTCTAATCGTACTTTTTGCAATTATTCTCATATTCAAAATTAATAAAAAGTTGCGAATATAGCAACATATTGAAAGCTTAATTTAGACACAATTGTTATAATACTTTTAAACGATGGTTTTCAACATAATTATTACTAAAACTATTCTCTGTGACTTCTATTAAAAACAAATCATTCACTGACTCTTCTATACTTATTGAATTATTAATTTATCTAAACTTTTAATTAGTTTTTTCAATTCTTCAAAATTATCTCTATTGGGAAAGTTTAAAAATGCACTAAGTTTTTGTTTAGCTGATTGCTGTTGTTCTTTTTTAATAGGTTTGATGTCCGAAATAGCCTCATTATATTGCTCTATTGGGGGAGCATCTTTTACAATACTTACTATTTCTTCAACCGATTTAATAGGACTATCAATTTCCAATCTTCCTAATTGCATGACTTCTTTTTTGGATATTTTCGCTTTACCCGTCAAAATATCCTCTTTTAAATCTTGGGAAAGTGTTTCAAGCCCTTTGGCAAAATCTCCATCTCTTCTGATAGTTTTTTCATCTACCCCAAATTTTTCCCCCATCAATTCAGAGGTTTTCTGTGTTTCATCTTTTTTAGAAAAGTTAGTTGCTTTACTTTCAGCATTTTTGGTGTTGTTATATTGCAAACCACGATAATATGACACTTCTAAAAGGCTTACATTTCTTCGCCCTAATTGTAAATCAATCATAAACGCTTTGACATCTTCCAAGGTATCGAAGGACATCAAAGTTATGTTAAATGATACCTCATTTTCTGTACATATCTTATAACGATTATGCCCATCAATTAAGACAAACATTTCTTCATTAGATTCTGCTTCGGGATTAACAATCTGATCCGAAGTATGCCATATTTTTATGGTATCTTGACAACCATTTTGAAGAATATTCGCTTTTAACTGCTCAAACTCTTCTACCTGTAAAGGCTTAATCAAATCTTTCAGTTCTTTAATGATAACGATTTTCTTTTTGATATTTTCGTTATTTAATAGACCATTATTAAACAATGGTTTTGCAGTTATTTTGATTTGCTCTTTTAAATTTAGTTTAGCCATTTTCTTAGGTTATCTATTGGATTATGATAATAATTCATTCGCTAATTCTTCATACGCCTTCCCAACGGTTGAATTACTTTTATAAACAAACATTTCTCTTCTAATCGCCTGAGCCTTACTTACATCAACCGATTCTTTTATTTCAGTATTGAACACCTTAAAATTTAGGTATGTTTCTCTAACGAGTTCTTTGAAAGCTGTGTGGACGCTATTATTCTTTACCATAGTAAACACAATTCCTTCAACTTTGATAGCCGCACCACTATATACATTTACATCTTCAATAACATCAAATATACTATTTAATCCCACAACTGCTGACGATTCGGGTTGGACAGTTATCAAACAACTATTACTCGCATTAATGGCATTCATCGTTAGAAGCCCCAATGAAGGTGGGCAATCAATTAATATAAAATCAAAACCAACCGTTGCAGTAGTTGAAAGGGCTGCCTTCAAACGTAATTGATTGGAAGGTGCGGTGAGTAGGACAGATTCAACTTTTTGCAACTCCAAGTCTGAGGCAACGACAAAAAGATTTTCGTTGATTTGTTGAATGGGTAAAGGTACTTTATTATCAAGCATTGAATCAGCTACTTGTCCGTTCTCCGTAGAAATTGAAAATATCTGACTTAAATTTCCTTGTGAGTCCATGTCAATCATTAATACTTTTAATCCCTTACGTGCCATCGCTTCTCCTAAAATAGCGGTAGTAGTGGTTTTTCCTACTCCTCCTTTATTATTAACAATCGCAATAATTTTTGCTTTTTGAGGCATTGCATTGTATCCATATCCAATTAAAATAGGCAATAACTTATCAAGATTCATTTTGCTCAATTCCTCTTTATTTTGAAGTGCTGTACTCAGTGCATTTCCTTTTATCCCTGCTTCTTTCTGAATTCCTGCAACCGTGAGAGATGGTTTCAATTTAAAAAACTTAGAAATTTGTTCAATAGTCATAATGCGTCTTGTTTGAATGATTTATATACAAATATACACAATATTAGTAATATATTACTAATATTGTGTATATTTGTATTAAATATTTACTATCACATTTAACACTTTTACATAATTAGAGGGTACAAAGAGAAAGGCTTTTTTTAGACAGGTTATTAATGGATTTAGTGAGGAATAAGTTTAATTCAGTTACACAAATTGAAGAATTAGAAGAAAAATTGACGAGTCATGTTTACTAAATAAACGACCATAAACAAGGAAAGGAATTACTAAGACAGCAAGTGTAAATGTTGAAAGAAAAAAATAGTCTTCTCCAAATCAATACACAGGTGAACAAATTTATAAAGGAAATTAAGGACTTGTTAAAAAATTCAAATCCCAATTGTAACATCTAAAATTTCAAAAAGAAGAATGAGAAGAAACAAAAAAATAAGTGCCAAATTAAAAAATCATTCCTATGTAGTCTTCATACCTAAAGAATACATCTTTCCTGCCACTTTGAAAAGCATAAACAATTCTCTATTTTATTTACGATTTTAAAAATAGAGTCTTAAATTTTGCTCATTATATGTTATGTCTTCAAGAAATATTTGCCGTATATTTTTGTCATTGGATTTTTCACATTCTGTATGTTTTGAGAGATAATTATTATTAGAATTGAAAAGATTTAAACTTAATTTTTTGTTAAGTTCATGTAGTAATGCCCCAGAAATTAATTTTAAATTCCCTTAATTTATTATTCAATTTTATCTTATTACAAAATGAGTAATTATCTAATTTAAATGAACTTATTACCTCTACAATTTTGCATAATATAAAATATCTTTTAAATTTGATACATATTGTATAATATAAGTCAATATTAAGGTATAATATGTCAATCGTTGCTTACATAAGAATTTCGACTGAAAAACAGACGGTTGAGAACCAAAGATTTGAGATTTTGAAGTTTGCGGATTCTAAACGTTTGCAAATTGACCAATGGTTTGAAGAAATTGTATCAGGTACAAAATCTTTCAAAGAAAGGTCGCTTGGACAAGTTTTGGAGAACCTGAAAAAAAATGATGTACTGATAGTTTCGGAACTCTCACGCCTTGGTCGTAATTTAATGGAAGTAATGAGCATCCTTCAATCTTGTATGGAAAAGGACTGTAAAGTTTTTGCCATAAAAGAAGGCTACGAACTTGGCAATAATATCTCTTCAAAAGTTTTAGCCTTCGCTTTTTCTCTCTCGGCTGAAATTGAAAGAAATCTAATCTCCCAAAGAACCAAAGAAGCACTTGCTCGTAAAAAAAGTGAGGGCATGACATTAGGTCGCCCCAAAGGAAGTTTTGCCAAAGAAACCAAGCTAACTGGAAAAGAGGTTGATATAAAAAACCTATTAGACAAAAAAGTATCGGTTTGTGCTGTTGCTCGAATTTATGGAGTCAATCGGTTGACTGTCGAAGCATTTGTACAAAAGAATAATCTAAGAAACTTCGTCTAAACCTCTTTCTATTTCTTTCCTAAAATCAAATTTTCATCGTAACTTTTCATAATATTACATTTACACTAAATAACATGGCTAAGAGGCCCCAAAAACATACTTTTTCAGGACATGATTCTTTTCCATGTCGCTTACTTTGGCTAAAAAAAGGTTATGATTTCTTAAACACCAATCACAATTTCAATGAAGATAATGCTGTATTGTCATTAGGAGTAGGAAATAATATGGTTCGTTCCATTCGTTACTGGATGCGAGCATTTGGATTAACTAATGAAAATGATGTCCTCAGTGAGTTAGCACACTTAATTTTTGGAGGAAACGATAATGAAGAACCTCTCGACCCATTTTTAGAAGACGAAACGACACTCTGGCTTTTACATTACCATTTGGTAAAAACAATGTACGCTTCAACGTATAACATCATTTTTGCTGAACTCCGCAAAATAAAAATAGAATTTACCAAGGAGGATTTTATGACCTTTGTAAAGTTAAAATCTGACGAATTATCTTTCAATGTTAGTGAAAATAGTGTTGGCGATGATTTTGTAATTTTCACAAAAATGTACCTACGAAGTGATAGTAGTAAAGATAGAGAGGATAGTTTTGCTGGGATTTTAACTGAGTTAAATTTACTTAACTATTTTGTAAGAGTCAAAGAAGATGGAATAAAGAAAGAATCTGTAAACGTCTATTATATTGAACCATCCGAGAGAGACGAAATACCAGAAGAATTAATTTTGTATTGTCTTTTAGAAAATAAAGCTTTCGGAGATTCTATCAGTCTTAACACTTTGGAAGTTGATGAAAATTCACCTTCAACTATTTTTGCCATGACTCGTGCAGGGCTTTTTAACAAAATAAAAGCTATGACAACAAAGTTTCCATTTATTGTTTACACTGAACAGGCTGGAACTCGTGAATTACAATTTAAAGCAAAGCCAAATCCCATCGAAATTTTAAAACAATACTATGCAGGTCAATTTCAACCCATCGGTTAATATTATTAGGGATGCAGAGCGTTCTTTAACTTACTATCCAACCGATAATACACGTAGAATTATTAATCAATTGGTTGATGATTTTCGAGTTGGCTCTCATTCCTTTAACATTATCGGCTCTTTTGGTACTGGAAAAAGTTCTCTTCTGTGGGCTTTAGAACAAAACTTAACGCTCAAAAAACCTTATTTTCACCCAACATTATTTGGTAATCCTAAAATAGAGATTGTAAAATTTGTGGGGGAGTATAAGTCAATTATAGAGATTTTTGCAGAGAAATATGAAGCTACCGACTCTGAGAATAATAAAGATATTTTTGCAAAAATCTATTATGAACATCAAGAAGTAATAAAAAATGGATTGCTGGTCATTATGATTGACGAATTTGGTAAATTTTTAGAATATGCCTCACAAAATAATCCTGAAAAAGAAATTTATTTTTTCCAAGAATTAGCTGAATTTGCCAATGACCCAAAACATAATATTCTTCTACTGACAACTGTTCATCAGAATTTTGATGCTTACTCAATAAGTTTAAATTTAAGCCAAAGGCAAGAATGGAGTAAAGTTAAGGGTCGTTTTAAAGAGATAACCTTTAATGAACCCGTTGAACAATTATTACGATTAGCTTCCGAACATTTAGGGAATATTGTCAAAAAAAGTGCTGGTGATGATATAAATGCAATGGAAGTTGCAAGTCTTTTGAGAAATTCAGAAGCCTACAATCTACACCCTTCGTACGCATCTGATATTGCTTCTGGGTTATACCCTTTGGATTTATTGGCAGCGAACGCCTTAACTATTTCCTTACAACGGTATGGTCAAAATGAACGAAGCCTTTTTTCATTTTTAGAATCTTCAGACCATACGAGTATTAAATACTTAGGTAAGCAAAAACAACAATTTTACAGTCTTTCGAATGTTTACGACTATTTATTATTCAACTTTTATTCTTTCATACAATCAAAATATAACCCTGACTTTGGAGCTTGGAAATCTATAAGAAACGGAATTGAAGAAATTGAAAATAATTTTCAAGAGAGAACAGAGGACTATGTAAAAATAATTAAAACAATTGGTTTACTTAATTTAACTTCACCCCAAGGAGGAACTTTAGACCAAAGTTTCATTGAAAAATATGCCAAAATATGCTTAGGGATTACCAACCCCAAAGAATTAATTGAAAAACTAAAGTCACGAAATGTAATTATTTACCGTGAACATATTAAAAGATTTATCCTTAATGAAGGTACTGACTTAGACGTTGAAGCGGCATTAATTCAAGCCGCAAATAAGGTCAGTAAAATAGATGATGTTGCGACCTTACTAAAAAGATACTACGATTTGCCTCCTGTATTAGCAAAAGCATATACTTATGAAATAGGCACTCCTCGTTTATTTGAATTTGTAATTACTGACCAACTCAGAGCAGACAAACCAACTGGTGATATTGATGGGTTTATTTATCTTATTTTCAATGAGAAACTTCAACTGAACGATGTACAAAAATATTCACACGAACGTAAAAATGAACCGCTAATTTACGTTCATTATGACAATTCAAAATCAATCAAAGACCTTTTGTATGAACTACAAAAGCTAAGAAAAGTAAGAGAAGAAAATAGTAACGATAAGATAGCGGTTAGACTTTTAGATGAAAATTTAGTAGCGGCTCAAAAAGCATTGAATCATTTTATTCTTGGAAATCTTCATTCTGGTTCAAATCATTTGACTTGGGTTTGGCGTGGAGAAGAACAAAATGTATTTAGTAAACGTCTATTTAATCAATTGTTATCAGGGGTTTGCCAAAACGCATATTATCTAACACCATTGGTAAAGAATGAGTTGTTTAATAAACATAAAATTCCTCCTTCTATTTCATCAGCTCGTAAGAACTACTGGAAAGCCTTAATTTCTAACTGGAATAAAATTGATTTAGGTTTTGAGAAAGAAAAATTTCCCCCAGAAAAAACGATATATCTTACTTTGTTAAAGGAAAATCGTATTTCAACAACGTTTAGCAATCTATCTATAACGGAAGATAAAAATAATATTATTCCTTTATGGACAGCCTCGGAAGATTTTATCAACAATTCCAAAGAACGAAAAACGAAAGTCTCTGTTTTGATTTCTAAGTTATCAGAAGCCCCCTTTAAACTTAAACAAGGTTTAATTGATATTTGGGTCACAACTTTTCTATTTTTAAAACGAGATGATTTTGCTCTTTTCGGTGAAAACGGTTACATCCCTTTAATTACAGAGGAAACATTAGATTTATTAATTCGATACCCTGAAAAATATGAAATAAAAGCATTTGATATTGAGGGTGTAAGATTAGATTTATTCAATAGTTACAGGTCTTTTCTTCAAATAAGTCAAAAAGATATGTTTGATAATCAGGTATTTATTGAAACCATAAGACCATTTTTGACTTTTTATCGTCAACTTCCTGAATATAGTAAGACAACAAAAAAAATAAGTTCTGAGGCATTAGCTATACGGAAAGCGATTGAAAACTCGCAAGATCCAGAAAGAACCTTTTTTGAAGATTTTCCATCAGCTTTGGGCTATTCACTCCAGAAACTTACAGTAAATCCACCTGAATTGCCAGAATACATTGGAAAACTGCAAAAAGCAATTGATGAGATACGACACGCTTATGAAGCAATGGTAGATAGGTTTGAAATGTTTATTCAGGACCGTATTGTTGGGGAAAAAGTAGAATTTACTGAATACAAGTCAATACTACAAAAGAGGTATAAAAATCTCAAAAAGCATTTACTTTTAGTGAACCAGAGGGTTTTTATTCAGAGATTAGACTCAACTATTGAAGACCGTAAAGCTTGGTTAAATTCGCTTTCGCAAGCTGTAATAGGTAAGCCTTTGGAGGTACTTACCTATGAAGATGAACTAATTTTACCCGAAAAGTTTCGTAAGATGATTCTTGATTTAGATAGCTTAACGACTCTTTCAAAAAAAGATATTGACCATGAAAAAGAATCTGTGTTTGGTTTAGAGATAAACTCTTTTATTGATGGAGTAAATAAAACGATTGTACGATTTCCAAAAACTAAACAGAAAGAGTTGTCACATATTGAAGACAGCATTAGAATTCAGTTAAAAAGTTTAGGTAACGATAATCAGTTAAATATTGCTGCTTTAGCAAATATTATAAAAGACTTATTAAAAAATGATAAAGGTTAGACACTTATTAGGTATTTCTGGCGGAAAAGATAGTGCTGCATTAGCAATCTATATGAAGAACAAATACCCTGATTTAGACATTGAATACTATACAACGGACACTGGAAAAGAGTTAGATGAAACGTATGAGCTAATTAGTAATCTTGAAATCTTTTTAGGTAAAAAAATTATCAAATTGACCGTAACTGAAGATGAAGAAAATCATGGTTATGACCCATTCGACTATCTTTTACAACTTAAATATCAATATCTTCCCTCTACTCAGGCAAGGTGGTGTACGCAAAATTTGAAGTTAGTTCCCTTTGAAAAATTTGTCGGGAATGACCCTGTAATTTCTTATGTAGGAATACGAGGAGATGAAAATAGGGAGGGGTATATTTCAAGAAAACCCAATATCCAATCAATCTTCCCATTTCGAACAAATATTTGGAGTGAAGATGTCATTACAAAAGCCTTATCAAATAGTACATTACCATTTTATCAAAAACTCATTACGGATAATAACATTTCGCTTGAAAGTGATTTTACTGAAGCACTCTTTCAACCAATTAGTTTAAAATTCTCTGTTAAAAAGAAAATGGATTTTTTACTTTACCTCAGTACTACATCTGTTAATAAATTAATATTCGAATATCTAAAAACAACTAATTATCCTCTTGCATCAGAATCAACTTTTTCACTTTTAGAGAATGAAGATAACTTAGTAAAGGATGATATTTTTAGAATTCTGCGGGAAAGTGGTGTCGGTGTACCAAAATATTATGACAAAGTACCTTTTGAGATTAACGGAAAAAAAGGAGAATATTCACGTAGCCGCTCTGGTTGTTTTTTCTGTTTTTTTCAACAAAAAATAGAATGGGTTTGGTTATTTGAGCAACATCCTGACCTTTTTGAAAAAGCAAAAGCGTATGAAAAAGATGGGTATAACTGGAATGAGCATGAAACGCTTATTGAATTAGCTCGCCCTGACCGAGTTGCAAGAATTAAAGAAGATTATTTAAAAAAAGAAGAGGCTAAAAGTAATAGAAAAAAATCCAATAAACTTTTAGATATTTTAGAGGATTTCGATGATGATGAAATTGGTTGTGCTGCCTGTTTTATTTAAAATAACTTATTTTGAAAATATGCAATCACTAAAAGAATATCAAGGATTTTCGGTAAACCTGAAAGATATTTCCAGAATCTTCATGCTCGTTCATTCTAATATGACAAATAATCAAGAATTTTTGTCCGAGTCGGGTTTTGGGGATAATAAAGTTCGTGGAATATTGGAATATTTAAAAGATTTCAAACTTTTAAAAGACAGAAAAACTTTATCTGAATTAGGTACTTTAGTGTATAAGAATGATAAAACATTTAGTGAAAATTTTACAAAATGGATTATCTTATATCAATGGTCTAAGTTAGAGAATAACCCTATCCTTCATTATTTGATTAATGAGTTTATTGGTGGAAAAGAATTAGAAACTATAAAAGAAAACTTTATTTTTTGGGCAAATAAGTTTCAAATAAAGACCGATTATGATAAAAATTTTATTGGTGGTTTATTAAATAAAACAGTAAATTCTTTGGTTGATTCTGATACAGATGCTTTTAGAAATCTAAATTTATTCTTTAAAAATCAAGACAAAATCATACGTGCGGAGCCTTACGCATTACATCCAATATTTTTAGGTTACATCATTTATGAGAATCGTAATAATCGCATATCGATTGGATTTGACGAATTACTAAACGAAGTCGGAAATATTGGTACTTTCTTAGGGCTTAACTCCAAGGAACTTGATAGTAAGATAGTTGAGATGGAAAATATTGGCATTATCAGAATGGTACAACACGCAGACCTACACATGGTTGAGCTTATCTATCAAGGTTCAGCCTTGAATTTATTAGAAAAATTTTATGACGAAAATTAATATATTTATTACTAATGTTAGCAAAGCTCGTAAACGAACGGCTATTGTTTTCATGGAAGACGAGTTAAAATCAACAATAGCGGAGTTCCACGCAAACAACGTACAAACTATAGATTGTTGTGATTTGGTAACTAATGAAGTTATTTTTTCAGACGACCAATTGCTAAAGCTGATTTTTGATACCACCGTTGGAATAAAATCACTAATTTCCAATCTTGAACTTTTGATAGCTCCACGAATGAATGAACCCCAATTTCTGAAAAATTTTATTCAAAAGTTAATTGTTAAAGAGCCATTAGAACCTGTTTTTATACTATTTTACTCAAAAATATTATACGATAAATTTAAGAACTTTTATAAGAACTACCAGCCTACCGAGTTCCATTTTTTAGATAACTTAGAAGAAGCATAATTTAAAAATAATGAAAATCAGTGAAATAATCGAACTATCTTCCGCCTTCGCTGCCGAAGTGAATGTTGCACGAGACTTTAAATACAGATTAACCGAAAAAAATCAACACATTGACGGATATTTACCTACAACGAGTTCAAGAAATATAGTCAAAACGATACTTGAAACAGTAGCAACTCGTGATGACCGTAAACTTCATCTGATTACGGCTTCTTACGGTACAGGTAAGTCGTATTTGCTGTTGATGTTGGCTCATTTATTAGGAAATAATAAATCTGAAATATTAGAAGAGTTCCGTAAAAAAATTGCTGATAAAGATGATTTTTACAAAGATAACCTTAGTCAAACACTTGAAAATTATGTTGGTAAAAATGAATCTTATTTGGTGATAATTCCAGAATATGGGTCAGATGATTTTGAACAATCATTGTTCGTAGCACTCAATGAAGCACTGAAAAAAAATGGTATTAGTTTTGTTCCAACGACACATTACAGTAGAGCGTATGAAACATTAGAAAGCTGGAAAACAACAAATATCTTGCTATTCAAACAGTTAGAAGATAAGTTGTCTAACACTTCAGGCGAACAATTTATTAATCTACTCAAAAGTTGTGATAATGTAGCATATCAGAATTTCAAAGGATTATATAAAGAAATTATATCGTCTGATTTTTCAGAAAATCATGGAAATGCGTATCGGGCTTTTGCTGAAACTGCCAAAGAAATAACAAAATCGGGGTATAAAGGTATTGTAATACTTTATGATGAATTTGGGGCTGTGTTGGATAAATTAATTAACAGCTCGTCTGTCTCTTCAACAGTAAAAATTCAACAATTCATAGAAAAAGTAAAAGATAAAGCGAGTAATGCTAATATTATTTTGGTTGCTGCCAGCCATCAGGACCCTTCAATAATTCAGGTGAATAAAAGAGAGAATATAGATAAGGTAACTGGACGTTTTGAAAAACATTTACTGACTGTTGAAGCATCAGAAAGTGAAGAGTTGCTCGGAATGGTTTTTATTACTAAAGATTCAGTGCAGAAAAAAACAAATCTTGAAGATGATTTAATTAAACAATTAGTTGACGAAACCCAAAAATTTAAATTATATCCTTATAAAGATGCAAACTGGATAGAACAGAAATTAGTAACTAATCTCTATCCTTTACACCCTTTAACCGCTTTTATTTTACCACGATTGTCAAGAGAATATGCTCAAAATAATCGCTCAATGTTCAATTTTCTTAGTCCGAAAGGGACAGACAAAGGAAGCTTTTTTAACTTCTTATCAAAAACCGAAGTAAAAGAATCAAATGGTAAAATTAATCTATTTACTCCTAACTTATTGTTAGATTATTTCAAAAAAAATCTAACAGAAGCCAAGTCTGAATCTATCACCAATCTGGTAGATGCTTATGAAACTGCTATCGGAAAAGAGACAGATTTGGAGGTAATAAAGCTAATGGATAATATATTATTGCTAACATCAACACGGAGTGGGGAAGTAAAACCAACTTTTGAAATGTTACATTGGGCAATGCCCCACAAAAATAAGCAAGATTTCAAATTTTTCTTGGATGATTTGGTTCTAAGCGAAAAATTAGAGTTTAATTTCAATGATGAAACCTATAAATTCTTAGAGTTTGGTTCAAAAAGTTTAACTAAAATTATCCAAGAAGAAATTAATAAATTAGAAGAATTAACCATAAGCAATTGCAATGATATTTGGGAAGAAATCGAACCCCGAGAAAATTTTTATTTTGATGAACATAACAATTATTTCGGAGCTAATCGAAAATATCAAAACCTTTCTATCACCAGTGAATATGTGCTGGACACTTCAATGAGTCACCTTAAAAGATTCTATCAGTGGGAGGGGGATTATAATGCAAATGGATATACTATTTTTCTTTTAGGGAAAAACGAAATTGAAGTAGAGACTCTAAAAGAAACTACACGTAAGTATGGTGAAATATCAAAGTATTTTGTTTTGGTAAGCCCCAAAGATTTTAATATTTTTGAGACCTTGCAAAGTAAAACATTAGAGTATCAAGGTCTCAAAAATTCTTTAGGTAGACCAGAAGTTGTAGGGAATGCAAATCATGCCGAACGATTAAAGTCATTGATAAATGAAACACGTTTTAACTTATCAAACCTAATTAAAGACTTATACAAACCCATAAATTGGCTTTGGAGTTTTTATGGAAATACAGAACTGAAAGAATTTAAAAATATTCGAAGTTTGCAAGAAGCCATGAATGAATATATTTCAGAAGTGTTTAGTGGCGTTCCCAAAATTAAAGATGATGCCTTGTGGTTTGTTAAAGGTACTACGGGACGGCAGTTTCGTGAAAAGGCATTATCTGATATTCTGATGGCAGATAAAGGTAGAATACCCTTAGTCGATGGTAATAACAAAGCTGCATCCGATAGAATTGTTGAAAACTTTTTTAAAAATCTCCAACTCACTCAAGATGGAAAAAGGAGTAATAACGTTCAGTATGGAGAAATAAAGCAAACAACTCCCAACACTCCAATTCATACTATTTGGAATTTGATAGACAAAAATCTAAAATTAGGAGAACACATAGCTCCTGAAAGTGTTATTAAACCACTTTTAAATGCTCCATTTGGTCTGTCTGAAAATATTGCTAAGTTTATTTTGACTTGTTTTATTCGGGTAAACAAAGAAATACTCATTATTTCAGATGCTAAGAGAACAACACAAACTTATGAAAAGACTCCTACACTCATAGAGGACATATTTAAGAAGCCACAAAATTTTCGTATCAGAAAAATCGAAATGTCTGGTCCAGAAATAAGATATTTGGGACAACTTAATGGACTTTTTAATAAGGAAAATCCTGTAAGTATGTTTGGTGAAGTGGCAAGAAAATTTGAAGGATTAATACAATTTTTTATGCCATTGCACCATGCTCTGATTAGAGATGAGAGTAATCCAGAAATTATTGCTTTTTACAAATCACTACACGATTTTAAAGAGATTTTGACCGATAGCAGTGTCAATAGAGAGGCAGAATCTAAGGCTTTTTTTACAGAAACATTACCTTCAATTATTTTAGATAAAACAAAAGATGATTTTGAGAATGACCCTGATAATATTCGGTTGATAATAGAAAAAATTAGAGAGTACAAGGATTTCCCACAAAAGAAAGAAATTGAATTTAGATTCAGTATCTTACAAGATTTAGCAAAGAAAGTCTTTGGTACTTCCATCAATTCGCAGGAGGACTTTAAGGCTATTGTAAAAGATTGGTTTTCAAGACTTCGGGACGCTACAAGGAATGAGTCTGCTTTTGAGAATTCACGTATTAAAACATGGATGGATTCATTAAAAGGAATTAGTAATTATAACGATATCAGTAAACTTTATCTTGAAGAACTTGTTGATAAATCCATTAAAGATTGGGATAGACTGAGTTATGAGCAACTTACACTAATCCAAACATACAAAGATTACAAAAATGAAGTAGAACAATATACAAAAAATCCACTTTCAATTTATCAGTATATAGTTAGGGAGTCATTTGGAACAACACTACAAGAATGTGACAGCGTGGATAAATTTGTAAATATATTTGATTCATGGTGGAATCAACGGACACCATTGAGTAGAGAACACCATTTTGAAGAATCTCATGTTAATATTTTTATTGATATTTATAAGAGTAGCTATTCTACCAAAGATAAATTCTTGGTTCAAATGCCCGTTCTTTGGAATGATTCGAGTAGTATTCAATTAACAAGCACCCAGTGGGAAGATTGGACACAGAGAGACATAAGAGAATTATCGGAGCAGTATAGAAAAAGTGTTGAAATTATCAACAATTGGAAACCCCCGATTGAGGAAAACGATTTTTATGAAGCAATCGGAAAGTTATTTGACATTCAATTGTGTAACGGGGTTTTGAGTCTTCAAGAAGAAATAAGAACAACTTGGTTTCATAATCTCCCTGTTCGTACTCAAAGTAATGTTTGGGAAGAAAAGAGTGACGAATCTAAATTTATGACTGCCCTAACATCTACACAATTCAGAGAACTTTTAATTATAGAGTTGCCTAAAACTTGGAATTTTTCTGGATTTAAGAACTGGAATAAGGATATACTGAATGAGTACTTGTATAAAATATCTACCTTGAAATCAAGAATAGAAAGTTTTAGAAGACCTACGTTTGCTATTATCCAAGAAATTGAAAAGAAAAGTAAAGATAAATCTACCAGTGTTTTTGATTTTAGGATAAAGTTGAGAGAGAATATTTCAAATACAGAGGCTTATAAATGCAGTGCCGACCAGGACGAATTACTATTAACCGATGAAAATTCAAGAACTATCTTGAAGATTTTACGAAAATTATCTTCTGATAAGGATTTAGAAAACCTTTTTGCTCCAATCGCTGCTATACTATCGCTCAATCAAGAAAATCATTATTGGACTCCCGAAGAGCAGTCAAAATTCGTTAATGAATATCACCGCTGTATAAAATTTATAAAAGAATGGAAATTTCCAGAAGATGTAAAAATAGACGTAGCTAAAAAGAAAATAAGAGATGAAATCGAAACTATGAGTTTAACTAAGTCGCAATTGTTGAAAATATTAAAAGATATTATTGCTGAAAATGAATAGTTATACAATGAAAATATACCACGATAAATACCATTTAAAAAAGCAAATTACTGAAACTCTTGAGGTTGTCGATGACGAAACTTATGTAAAAGCAAGGAGGGAGATTTCTTCTTTTTTTATAAATGGGAAAACAAATTACAAATTCTTTCATTTGCATAAACATCCCTATTCAGAGTGGTTCAAAGACTTGCCAGATTGGATTGAGAATATTTCACCAAGAGGTATTCTTAGCGAAAAATATCGTAATGTTACTTTGCCTACCGATTTGTCGGATGAAGATATTATAGATATGGGTTTAATTGATTTAGGAATGGAACCAACAGAGAAAGAAATAATTAAATATTATTTGGGTCAATCATTACCTACCGATTTATCTAAACTTGATAGTTTATACACCATTGCACAAATTGCTATTGAGAAGGGCGATAGTTTCAATAAAAAATACATTAAAAGAGTTTGGGAGGACTATTTTCGATTACAACCAGAGAAGGTTAATGTTCAAACAGACAACATCTTAAAGCCTATTATGGCTTTGGATTTAGAAATTTGTGATATTATTTCAGAGGGCATATATTGTCGTAACGATGCTGCATATATTGAAAAATGGCTATATATTAATGCTCAAAATTTCAAAAAAATTGATGTTTCCATAAAATCAATAAAGAACTTATTGAGTGACACAATAATAAATCTTAAACCGAATGTTTTATATGATACTAAGTTAGTACGTTTCTCAGGTTCAACGCATTTAAAAGTACAATAAAACTGCTTGGAAAAATACAAATTGAGCTTATTTTGGATAATGAAAAAAGATTCAATTTAAGATAAAACCTAAAAATGAAGTATTTATGTTAACATAAACCTAAAACCAGA
>JANXRS010000154.1 GCA_025356745.1 Arcicella sp. | reverse complement strand
GTTTTAGGTTTATGTTAACATAAATACTTCATTTTTAGGTTTTATCTTAAATTGAATCTTTTTTCATTATCCAAAATAAGCTCAATTTGTATTTTTCCAAGCAGTTTTATTGTACTTTTAAATGCGTTGAACCTGAAAATAATATAAAAATATTTTTAATAGTGTAAAATATTTTTATATTTGTATTATATTAACTTAGCATAGTGTAGCATTGTTTGATAAATTATCTAATTTTTAAACAATACCAATCGATATAGAACCATGTCTTATTTATTAAGGCAATTTGGGTAGTTTTTGTTTATAAAAATGGTTAATGGTGTACAGTGTCTGCGGGAGATGGAATCCGTCTCCGCAGGCAATTGTCTTACAACAAAAACTTTTTCATTTAGACTCGTACTTTTAAATATTTTAACTCAGGTCATTTGTAATTCAAATGACCTTTTTTTGTAAATTTCTGAAAATAATTCCATTCCTTAATTCTTATGAAAAATCTTTTCTTCTTATTTTTATTAATTTCCCCGATTTACCTTTTCTCACAAATTCCAACAGAATTATATCCAGAAGATTCTGCCTCAATTGAACAGTTAAACGTTCCAAAAGGAGAGGTATTGAAATTTAGTTTTGAAAATTCTAAGATTTTTCCTGGTACTTGGCGTGAGGTTTGGGTATATGTACCCGCTCAATATCGTTCTAGTAAACCTGCCTGTGTATATATAAATCAAGATGGAATTCAATGGAAAGCTCCAACCGTTTTTGATAACTTAATTCATAAAAAAGAAATGCCTATTACGATTGGGATTTTTGTGATGCCTGGTCGAGTAAAATCCTCGAATCCAAATGAAGCACTGGATAGATTTAACCGAAGTTTTGAATATGATGGTTTAGGAGATTCTTACGCAAAATTCATTTTGGATGAAATTTTACCCCAAGTTGAAAGAATAAAAACTACTGACGGACGTGAAATTAAATTGTCAAAAATGGCAAATGATCGAGCCATCGGTGGGTCGAGCAGTGGGGCAGTTTGTGCTTTCACGGCTGCTTGGGAACGCCCAGAGGCATTTTCAAAGGTTTTTAGTGCCATCGGAACGTATGTTGGTTTACGTGGTGCAGACCATTATCCAACGTTAATTCGTAAATATGAACCCAAAAATATTCGAATTTTTTTGCAAGATGGAGCAAATGATTTGAATATTTATGGTGGAGATTGGTTTAAAGCTAATGAAATGATGGAAAGAGCTTTAATTTTTGCGGGTTATGCCGTAAAAAGCGTTTGGGGCGAAGGGGGACATAATGGTAAACAAGGCACAGCCGTTTTTCCAAATGCAATGCGTTGGTTATGGAAAAATTATCCTGAAAAAATTACGCCAACCGCCCAAAATAAAAATCAATTTTTGAAAGATATTCTTCTTGAGAATGAAGGTTGGGAATTAGTAGGAGAAGATTATGGTTTTACGGAAGGCACAATAGCCAATGAAAAAGGAGAAGTGTTTTTTCAAGATATTCCTAAATCAATTACCTATAAAATTGGACTTGATGGTAAAGTTCAAGCCCTGAAAACGGATGCTAAAAGAGCCAGTGGAACGGCCATTGGCGTTGATGGAAAAAGATACACCGTTTCGAGTAGGACTAAACAAGTATATAGTTATGATTCTAATGAAAGGGAAATTATAGTGGCTGATAGTATTGCTGGAAATGATATTGCAATTGCTAAAAATGGAAATATTTACATTACTGCTCCCGATGGTAGTGAAAAACCAAGTAAACTGTATCTAATTCGTCCCAATGGAGAAAAAGTTTTGCTTGATGAAGGTTTAAAATATGCCAACGGATTAGCTTTTTCGCCCGACCAAACGCAATTGTACGTAACAGAATCTGCTACGCATTGGCTTTGGATTTATCAAATTCAAGCGGACGGTAAACTTATCAATAAACAACGTTTTGGCTGGTTACATAGCAATGATTTGACTGGAAATGCTTGGGCAGATGGCGTAAAATGTGATAAAGATGGAAAAGTTTACGTAGCAACTAATTTGGGAATTCAAATTATCGACCAATTAGGACGAGTAAATGCCATTATTCCCATGCCAACGGCAACGGGTGGAGCTGCTAATTTGTGTTTTGGTGGTAAGGATTTTGACATAATGTACGTTGCCTGTTTTAGTAAAGTTTTCAAAAGAAAATTCAATACTCATGGAGTCAATACTTTTGAAAATCCGTTTAAACCAAAGCCATCAGGACTATAATTTATTTTATTTTCGTAGTAAGAAATGCCCCAAATAGTCCTAAAAAGATGAGTAATGAAAGGGCGATTCGTAGAGAAGAAAACTCAGAAAGATAGCCAATCAAGACAGGACCAATTAAAAAACCTGCCATGCCAACAGTTGTAATTGCTGCTAAAGCAACGCCAGCCGACATGGTTTTTGAGTGTCCAGCTTCACCATAAATTAAAGGAACAATTGTTGAAAGTCCTAAGCCTGTAATCCCAAAGCCGATAATAACAGTATAAGGATTTCGGATAACTAAAGCAACGGACATTCCGATAAATACAATTAAACAATTGATTAGTAATGTTTTACGCAATCCAAATGTCTGGACAATTTTATCTCCAAAAATTCTACCAATGACCATTAAAATTGAAAATGCAGTAAATCCTGCGGTGGCAAATCCGTTCGGATTATTCAAAACCTGTTTGTAATACAGTACGCTCCAATCTGCCATTGCTCCTTCCGACAGCATTCCACAAAAAGCAATGATTCCTAATAAAATCAGTGATTTATCGGGTAAAGCAAATAATGGTTGCGAGCCGCTTGATTTTTCATCATTGACCGTGAGGAATCTGTAAACGATGATACCCAAAAATAAATCTAAAATTCCAACCGCCGTTAAATGTTGAAACGGTGTTATGCCTTGTTTGGCAATTAATCCTCCTAAAGCAGCCCCAATCATAAAACCAATGCTAAAAATGGCATGAAAAGAAGACATAATCGATCTTTTCTGGATTTTTTCAACATTTACTGCCTGCACATTCATTGAAATATTTAACATATCACTTCCAAAACCAAAAATAAATAGTGCAAAAGCCAATGCCATTGGTGTTTGGGCAAGACCCAAAAGAGGCAATGCGATAACGTAAAATACTATAGCAAGCATTGTAATATTTCGGCTACCGAACTTGCCAATTATTACACCAGCAACGGGCAAGGCTGTCAAACTTCCAATAGGCATTGCAAAAAGTACGGAACCCAAGGCTGCATCGCTAAGGTTCAAAAAGTCTTTTACATCAGGAATACGTGATGCCCATGAAGCGAAGCTAATACCACAAAGAAAAAATAGTGTATTGGTGGCAGCACGAGCTATCCGCCCATTATTTGTATGTAAAATGATATTTTCCAAACTAAGTTTTTTAATAATTTTGATAAATTGTATGTTGAAAAGCTACGCTGAAATTTCTAAATAATTTCCTTCTGGGTCTAAAACTACGCTTTCATAATAACCATCTCCTGTCGTTCTTGGCTCACTAAAATAGGTTAAATAAAAGGCTTCATCGTTTCTAAATCGTTAACCCAAATAGCAAGATGGTCAATTTTCATCGTATCAATAATGTTTGTTAAAAATAGTTAAAGTAAATGAGTTATATTAATATTTTTTCAATCTCTTTCCATGAGTTAACTCGCTGAAAATCAGTAATATGTTTGTTGTGCGGAGCATCAAAAAGTAAGCCTTTCCCTGTAAAATTAATCAAATTTTTCTCATGGTCATCAATAATATAATCAGCTCTAATCATCCATTTATGTCCACAAAAAACAGTATGACTCCAGCCAATATAGGGAAAATAATCTTCTAACCATTCCAATTTTTCTGACATTGAATTAGGAAATTCTGTAGCGGCTGAAACAATAAATATCTCGTATTTTCCATATAAATTTTTAATAACTTCTTGAGCATCAGGCATCAATGGAATGTCTCTAAAAAAGCCTTTATCCCATAACTTGTGTTTTTGCGTAAGGTACTTTTCCTGATATTCCTCTTTTGCTTTAGGATTAGTAATTAAAATTTCTTTGGTATAACTGCTATTATAAGCATCGTTCACTGTATTGATAATTTTTTGACCAGTATCGGCCATCACATCATCCATGTCAATTAATAATCTTTGCATTTTACTTCGGTTTTATTCAGTATTTTTAAATATTTTAACAAATTTACCGAATAAAAACGCATGATTGCAAATTTTATATTAAATTTGTGTAAAATAAAACGATAAAAACCGAAATCATGCTCAGAGAAGAACGTTTGCAGATTATCTTGAAAATGTTGGAAACTGACCAGCGGGTTTCGTCCGTACAATTATCTGAAATATTGAATGTTTCAGATGACACCATCCGAAGAGATTTGAATGAGTTAGCCGAAAATGGACTTTTAAAAAAAGTTCATGGTGGAGCAATTCCAAAATCACCGAGTCCCTATAAATTATCAGAGAGAATTAATATTGCCCACGAAGAAAAATTAGTATTGGCAAAAAAAGCCCAACAGTTTTTTAAAGATGGGCAGGTGATTGTGTTGGATAATGGTTCAACGAATATGGAAGTGGCAAAGCTGATGTCGCCTAATTTGAAGGCGACTGTTTTCACTACCAGTATTCCCATTGCTCAAATTTTGTGTGAGCATCCAACTATTGAGTTATTTATGTTAGGAGGGAGAGTTTTCAAAGATGCTCAAAATACCTACGGAACAGAAGTTATTGAACTTCTTAGTAAAATAAGAGCGGATGTTTTCCTGTTGGGCGTATGTGGAATGCATCACAAAATTGGTATTACCATGCCTGATTGGGAGGAAAGTGTAGTAAAGAGAAGGATGGTGGAAATTTCTGCTAAAACTATTGCCTTAGTAACGGCAGATAAACTCAATACGGCCGAAAATTATGTTGTTTGTTCTTACCCACAAATTGACTTTATGCTCACAGATACTACTATTTCAGTAGAGCAACTAATTGATTATCAAGGCTTAGGTGTAGAAGTTTTATAAGTTATTTTACTTTGGCGAATTTTAATGATAGTCTTATTTTGAGCGATTTCGTTGTTATTTACTTGTTATGGGCGAGTATAATTTACATTCATGACTGCCGTTCCAAGCGTAGTCTTGCTTATGGAATCCAATAAAATATCCATCGTAACTTTTGATTGTGCAACCCCTAAAACGGGTTCTGCCGATAGTGCATAAACTGTCAAAACGTATAGTTTTGCTCCTGGCCCTTGCGAACACGGAGGCGTATATTCCGTTTTTCCATTTACTGTATTTATCCCAAACAAGCCCACATTAGAAGTCTTCTCTGTTAAACTACTCACTGAATTTGAAATATTATAAACCAACATATAGACGTGCTTATCGCCCGTTGGTGGAATATGGTGCATAATTACTGCATAAGATTTTGTGCCTGTCGGTGCATCTTTCCAAGTAATTGGTGGGGAAATACTTGAACCATCGCAAGTGTATTTTGCGGGTAAAGTACCTTTATTGGTAAAAGCCGAACTTTCGGCAGTAAAGGTATTTGTGGTTGGGACAACCGTATCAATAGTTTCTGTTTTACAAGAACTAAGCAATCCGACTATTAGCAAAGCAATGATTTTTATTAGATTCATAAGATTGATTTGTTTAGCGTAATTATTTTTTAATATAAAAAAAAGTAGTCGATTTTCCATCCGTTCCGATGAACGTATAGGTATATTTATTAGTGGCATCCCAACTATAATTGACGTACCCTTTTAAATTATTTGCCGTATATTCCAAAGAGTAAGCATTCGTACCCGTTGATTTAAAATTGGTAATACTCGCACCCCTCAAAGGCTCTCCTGCTGGACGAATCGGGGTCATTTTTGCCTGAGGCGTAATTTGATTTTCTGGGGCAATTGTGGTTGGGTCAAGCGTTATTTTTCCACGCATTGAACCAATGAAATAGGGATAAGTGGTGGTTGCGTGATAATGATAAACACCATTATTAATTGAATGTCCATGATAAGTATCCAAGGCTTGCATAATAGTCCCATCAGGTTCTTTTGAGCCATAAATCGCAAAGCCATCTAAGGCCATTGCAATGGGATTTTTACCGGCTGTTGCTTCAAAATGTAGGGGTGCAATATGATAGTGATAGTCGTCAGCTTTGCCACAATGTCCTCCCCATTGGTCTAATTCGCCAATGGAAAAGGCATCTTCTCCTCTGTTATTCAGGGGATTAAAGATTGGAACACCATTGGCTGCAATGGCAACTGCACCTTTCAATAAATTAGTTTTCAAGCTGATAGGAGTATCGGATAATTCAGGTTTTAGAGGAATTGACCAAGCATTTGTACCCGTATATCCCTGGGGAATAGGTACTTGTTGTTGCCAGCTCGTTATGCCTACCATCATGTTATGGGTAGGAATTCCTTCTGATTCTACATAAAAATAAGTATCGTCATAACGAGTTTTAACAAGTGTTTTGAATGAACTGAAAACGGTTTCAATAAAAGCTGGGTCGGTTTTTGGGATACTAGTGCTGGGAGTTACTGTTTCAGTAGTTTTACAAGCGTAAATAAAGACGATGAAACTTCCAAAAATACTTTGAGAACTGGTTACTATTTCGGTTTTGAATAAACAAGAACGTAATAACAATTATAGACAACAGAAAAAATATCGAAAAGTTGCTAAAATGGAGGCTCAAACGTTCAGTTTTAGTCAAAGTTTTATCAGCATTTAGTCGCTTCAAACGAGCAATTTTCTGACTTAAATTATTTTGATTTGAAAATGAAAAATCTGTCAATGAGGCAGAAATAGCCTTTCCATCTGATAATTCAATAAAAATCTTATCATCTTTAGTCATTAAAAAATGTCCTTCAATTTGTTGTCCGTTGAGGTAAAAGGTTTCATTTTTGACAGAATAATGTTCGCCAACGTGGGCAAAAATGGTGGTTGAAATTAATAACGGTATAAAAATCAAGAATGCTAAAAATAATGTACTCTGTTTCATGTGCTAAATAGTTAAATGATGATTAAAATGCTCACTAAGTACAATCCTATAAATCCATGTAGAAAGCCTTGCATCACCCCGAAAAGATTTGATTGATTGGTAAACTTCGATAAATACTTCTTGCGAAACATCTTCGGCATCATCTTGATTTAATAAGAAACGGTAGCAAGTGTTGATGACTCTGTCACGATAAAGGGAAAGTAAATGATTGAAAGCAGATTTATTGCCGTCCTTTAAATTTTGCAAGAAATCAGATTCTTCCATTTATTGATTTTTTATAGTCATAAAATTTAATATTTTAGGTTGAAATTATTCGAAAATATAGTTTTATGCTGAACGTCTTTTAGAAAGAATAATATTTAAAGGTTACTCTTTTTCCAATGCTCGAATATCTTTTATCAATTGTTCAATTTCTAAGGATAAAGTACCATTATAAATCCCACGAATATGAAGATTTTTATCTACTAAAATGAAGTTTTCAGTGTGTAAAAAATCATTTTCTCCTTTCTGAACGCCCAAGTTTTCATCAGCAAAATAAGACTTGCGAGCGAATTGATAAATCTGTTTTTTGTCGCCTGTTAGCAAATACCATTTGTTGTCAATAATTTGATTTTTAGTGGCATAGCTCCTCAACATAGGAACGCTATCACGGTCAGGCATTACACTGTATGAGGCAATTATAAAGTTTTTATCATGTTGAAATGAATCTTGTACTACTTTCATATTGCCCATTATTTTAGGACAAAGGCTGGGACAAAGCGTAAAGAAAAAACAGGCAACATGAATTTTTCCTCTCAAATTCTCTTGCGTTATTTTTTGATTATTTTGGTTAGTAAATTCAAAATTTGCGAGGGTATGAAACGTATCTAATTCAGATTTATTCGTTATCCATTGAGGCGTAAAATCTGTCGTATGATAAAATGGAAGTCTCTTCTCTTGATTTTTTTCTTGTTTTTGAGAACATGAAACAATTAAAATCCAAAAACTTAATGAGATAATCTTTTTCATTATTTCTTGAAATTTAAACCTATTTGCTTTTTCTTACCTTCGCCCATACAACCTTTTGCTCCAAGAAACCCAAATCTCCGTCCGTCTTTGATGACATAATTTGCTTTTATTTGTCCCGTTTCAAACCACATTTGTTGCGTGCCTTCGGGTTGTCCTTCGATATTATAAGTTGAAAGAGAATACAATTGACCGTTGGGATACCATTCTCGGTGCATTTTTATGGGAATATCGTTTTTAATAAAATACTCAAATTTTATCTTTTTATTTTCCCACCAGCCTATATGTTTCCCTGTTTTTCGATTGGCGTGATAAAAACGAACTTCCATTTTTGAGCCATCCGAATACCATTTTTCTTGTATCCCTTCTAATTTCCCATGTAAATAGCCATTTTTGAGAGCCAATTTTTCAGTTAAATATTTTTCAAAAACGAATCCTGAAAATGGTTTTTGAGCATAGTACAAAATCCCCTGTCGTTCCGAGAGATTAGTATCTGCCAATGCCACAAGGCTATCAGGAATTTTGAAAGAGGTTGACTCAATTTTAGGAGTCTTTTTTTTGCAAGCACAAAGACTGCAAAATAAAATAAGAACGGCTATTTTTCCCATTATTTAGAAACCGTTCCAGGCATTCCGTAAAAACCACTGCCATTTATGTACGGGTCATCAGCAGTTATATGATAATGATAAATACCAGCTGGATATTCAGTTGTTGCATTTGTATGACCGTGATAAGCATCTAAATCTTTGGTGGCAACAGTTTTACCATTCTCGATTGGACCATATACAGGAAATCCATCGGTCAAAAATCCTAATAAAATATCTTTGCCTTTTTTTGCAGTAAGATAAAGTGGCTCAACGTGATAATGGTATTGTCCTTGTTGCTGTGGGTGTCCACCGTATTGGTCAAAACCAAAAATTTCATTGGTCAATGGAGAACCACCAGCAGCATATTGATTGAAAAAAACCACACCATTTAGGGCAACTCCAATCGGTCCTAATGGGGTTGCTTGAGAAGTTGTTGCTTTGACTGGACTAATGGGAATTTTGAAGGTAATATTGCCAACAGTGATTGCATTAGGTGCTTTTGAAAATGTACCTGTGCCATTATATGCTTCATATTGAGAATTAGAAGAAGCAAAATAAGGACTTTTATGGTCTGGAACGCTTGTTGTCGTGACCACTAAATAATTTCCATCAATGCTTGTTGTAACGGTTTTGTTTCCATAATCGGAAAATGCTTTTTGCATTAATGTTCCATAATTTGTTCCTGTTGTTAACGTTCCCGTTGTAGCAGGAGTAACAACTGTGCTTTCCTTACAAGCCAGACAACAAATTGTTGCTATTGTGACTGTTGTTAAAATTATCTTTTTCATGTTTTGTTCTGTTTTAAAAATGAATGTTTTGAGTAGAAATGCCTTAAAATTATTAGTAAAATGTCTTCAAAAAACACCATTTTTAATATGAATTAATTTCTTTTATCATCATTATGGTTCTCTTTATTTGGAAATGGAGGCTCTCTTCTATTAAATAATGGCACTATTTGATTATCAAATACTTGCTTTTGTGAAGGATTGCAAATTTTCCGAATGTCTTGTAAATGCTTAAAAATTTCATACTCATTCATTTGAATTTCATTACCCAAAAGAGCAATCTGAGCCTTCAGTAGAGAGTCATTTGGAGCATCATTTTTTACATCCTCCCAAAGTTTTGCCTTCATCATTCTGATATGCTCACGGACAGGTTTAACTATTTGGAAATGTTGATTTTTAATATTTTCAAAAGCCAGAACTTGAAATTTATCAAAACCCAATCGTTTTGGAATTTCATCAGGCGGTGGTGGTTCATTAGGCTGATGTCTTAATTTATTACCATAGCCCACCCACCCCAAAACCGAAATATTGAGGATAATCAATCCTAATATTGCCAACCACAAAGATTTTATTTTCTTAGACTCTTCCATTTTTCTAAAATTTATTCAGCTTGATATAAACTATAATACTCCTGTTGTGAAGTTGAAGTATAGTGATTTTTAAAATTAGAAATCGCAAAAGCATTAATTATAATCAGTGCCATAATCACCGAATAAGCATAAATTGGTTTTAATTGAAAACCTAAAATCGTTTTAGGTTGTAATAATTCTTGTTCCATACGGGTATGAAGGCGGGTATAGAAAAACGGTTTGGGTTCGGCAGCAATAATTCCTTTCAAAGATTTTAAAGCCTCTTCAACTTTTTGCTCTATTTTATCAAAATTTTCCATGATAATTATTGGTATTGATTTTTATAATAGTTACCTAAAGATTTTCTTAAATTGCTTTTTGCTCTGAATAAAAGTGATTCAACCGATGATAAAGATATTTGCATAACTTCAGAAATTTCATGATAATTCAACCCCTCAATATTACTCAGCGTGAAGGCAACCTTTTGATTATTAGACAGTAAACTAATTGCTTTAAATAAGGTACACGCATTTTCTTGTTGTTCCATAATTATTCCAGGATGAACAAAATTGACAGGTTCATGTAATACTTCATTAGCCTCTCCAAATAAATTTGTAAAAAAAGCGATACGTTTTTTTGCCTTCTTCTTACGAATTTCTTCCAATGCTTTCATCGTAGCAATTCTGTATAACCAAGTAGAAATTTTTGATTCTCCTCTAAATTTTCCTACCGATTGATACACTTCTATAAAAACTTCCTGAGAAATATCTTCTGCTTCCTCTGAATTTTGAACGATTGTCAATACCGTATTGAAAACCCTCTTTTGATAAGTTTCAACCAAAGTTTTAAAAGCCGTTTCATCGCCTTTTTGTAATTGTATTAGCAGTTCTTGTTCGGACATTCAGAAGGAAATAAAGCCGTATTGTTGATTAGATGTAAAGTAAGAATAAAACTTGCGGTATTATTGGGAATTTCTAAAAAATAAAAGCCTCTCCAAAATTTTGAAGAGGCTTTTATGAATTTTACTTATAAAGAGACTGATAATAATTAATAATTTAAATGGTTTATGAGATTGACCATGACCGAAATTTTTACCCTATCTATTCTTTTTCTATTTTATTTTCTGCCCGATTTAACTTTTTTACCAACATTTGATTAAAAAGTTGTTCGGTTTTGAACAACTCCGATAGTTGACGGATATTAATTGTTTTCAAGAATTTAGGCATGTATTCCTTTTCCACATCCACTGCCTTTTGTTTTAAACTCAAAACTTCTTTTAAATCAGTTAAAATTTTATCGTCTGAAGCAGTAATATTTCGACTTTCAGCAGTCATTTGTCGAATATTTTTTCTAATTTCTGAACGTTTCTTATCGAATTCCTCATAAACAATCCAAAAAGTTTTTGCTTGCTCTTCTGATAAATTTAAACGGTTGGTTATTAAGCCGACTTTAGCAGCTCTAATTTTCTCTTTACCTCGTGGATAATCGTCCTGTGCTTGTATCGTTGGAATAAAAAATACAGTTAGCATAGTGATAATTGTGCTTACTTTTTTCATGATTGTAGTATTAAGGTTATTAAATATCTTCTTCAACGTGTTCTAAATCAATACTTCTCAAAATGTCTTTATCACTAACTTTCAAGTTTTCTAATAATTCGTAATCTTTAATTTTAGTGCTTTTATTATTATCAAAATGTTCTGCCACATCAGCTTGATTAAGGTTCTCTTGAATCAAATAATTAATAATTTCATGATTTTGAACACCTGATAAAGCTTCATTACCCAAAGAGTCTTGTTTGGGCATAAGCGTAAAGTAACTTAAAGTTATAATTGCCAAACACGCTGCGACACTTGCCCAAGTTCGCTGTTTAGACCACGAAATCATCGGGATAATCTTCGTGTGTGCGGAGGTTTCAGCCTGTATTCTTGAAGATAAATTTTCAAAGTAATTTTCAGGTACTTTGAAAATATTTTCTCTTGGTAAATTTTCTAAATCAATTTTCTCGTTTTTCATCCTCATAACCACATTGAAACATAGAAAATTTAATACTTATGTTCAATGGGAATTTAATAATTTCTTTTTTGTGCTTTAATAATCAGTGTAATAGAAGGTTTAAAGACTAATTATAAAACTGATTTTTTTAAATGTTCTTCTATCTTTTTCACTGCTAAATGATATGAAGCTTTTAAAGCTCCTACTGAAGTTCCTGTTATGTCAGAGATTTCTTCATATTTTAAAACGTCGTAATATTTCATATTAAAAACTAAACGTTGTTTATCAGGTAAAGTAAGGATTGCTTTTTGTAATTTTAACTGAATTTCATCTCCCAAAATCATATCAGAATTTTCTAATTTATTGGATAATTCCTCTGTAATGTCATTAATTGGTAAGAAAAAACGCCTTTTCTTTTTGGCTAAGTGGTTTAAACATTCATTAGTAGCAATGCGGTAAATCCAAGTAAATAATTGAGATTCCCCTTTAAAATTATCCAATGCTTTCCAAATTTTTATAAATGTTTCTTGGGTTAAATCATCGGCATCATCGTGGTCGATGACCATCTTACGGATATGCCAATAGACTTTTTGCTGATAAATTTTTACCAGTTGGTTGAAGGCAAAATTACGAGTTGCTGGAACAGAGAATTGTGCTAATATGTCTGAATCGGTTAATTTATTTTCGGTCATTCAGAATGTTTTTCAAAAAAAAGCTCCACAAGAATTCATCATTCTTGTGGAGCTAAAAGGCTCACAGTCAAAAATTTAAGAATTCTTACGTGCGATTGCTTTAATTGCTTTTTCAACAATTGCCGCTGCATTCAAACCATATTTTTCCATTAATTGAGCAGGAGTTCCTGATTCTCCGAAAGAATCTTCAACACCAACGTATTCTAAGGGAGCAAGATGATTTGTGATTAAAACTTGAGCAATCGAGTCACCTAAACCTCCTGCAATCTGATGTTCTTCAGCTGAAACTGCACAACCTGTCTTGCGTACAGAAGCTAAGATTGCCTCTACGTCCAAAGGTTTAATGGTGTGAATATTTATTATTTCTGCATCAATTCCTTTTTCAGCTAAAATTTCACCCGCTAAGATAGCTTCCCAAACTAAATGTCCTGTCGCAAAGATACTTACATCTTTTCCTTCGTTCACTGTCCATGCTTTGCCGATAATAAATTCTTGATCAGGGTCCGTAAAAATTGGTACAACCGGGCGACCGAAGCGTAAATAAACAGGTCCAACATATTCTGCTACAGCGATAGTTGCGGCTTTCGTTTGGTTATAGTCGCAAGGGTTGATAACAGTCATGCCTGGGAGCATTTTCATTAAACCTAAATCTTCCAAAATTTGGTGAGTTGCTCCATCTTCGCCCAAAGTTAAACCTGCGTGAGAGCAAGCAATTTTAACATTTTTGTTTGAATACGCAACTGATTGACGTATTTGGTCATAAACACGTCCTGTTCCGAAGTTAGCAAAAGTGGTTGCAAAAGGAATTTTTCCACCGATTGTTAAACCAGCCGCAATACAAATCATATTTGCTTCGGCAATACCCGTTTGAAAAAATCTTTCAGGATTTTCTTTAATAAAAGCATCCAACTTCAATGAACCGATTAAATCAGCACATAAAGCCACAACATTTGGATTAGTTTGACCTAAAACCTGCATACCTGCTCCGAAGCCAGAACGGGTATCCTTTTTTTCTGTAAATGTATATTTTTTCATTAAATATAGTAAATTTCAATTATTTGCAATTGATCTTAATTTGGTTAAAAAATAATTTGCACTTGGGCAATTTGGATGATTGGCGGCATTTTGGATGGAGAAACCAGCATTAAGCATTTTTTTTGCAAGTCTCGGCTTACTCTTGGCAAAAGTTTTTCCGTTTAATTTTATCATTTCATCAATTGGCTCATCGTAAATTTCTGGATAATCAACTGAAATTAATTTAGTTAGAAAAGAACTCAGTGCCTTTGAATCAGCTAAATACCAATTCTCAAACTCTTTGACTGCAACAACAATTTCTTGATTTGTAAAAGCTGTTATTTTCTGTTTGGTAATTGTAATACATTCTTCTTTATCTAAATCTAATAAAGCTAAAACACAACTGGCTCCTTTGTCAATTAATATTTGTCGATGTGAATTTATTCGCCCTCCATAAAATTGATTTTTTGAACCAGTTTCTTGCACAGCTACTAACTCAATATTCATGGTTTGTAAAAAAGATATGAAACTTGCAGAATTGAAAATGACAGTTTCACTTTCTCCCTCACAAATAATTCCAAGTTTTACCACGGAAGCCCACCTCCAAGAGCATTAGAAAGCCATGCTTCATCCATTGGTAATCCATACAGATTCAAATCTTTCTTTAATTGCTTTACTTTTGTTTCGCCTTCTTTCTTATTGACTAAAATAATTTCGTGAGCCTCTAATTGTGAAACCAATGACTGAGAATGCGTATTTAGCCAAATATAATGACCTTTTTCTTCACAAGCATATCTAAAAAGACTAACTAATTCTTTTATCACCTTTGGATTAAGTCCGTTTTCGGGTTCTTCGATGCACAGAAATTGTGGTTCGTCAGATTGAAAAACGGCTGTTAGAAGAGCAAGAATATTGTATGTTCCATCTGATAATAATTCTTTGGTAAAATACTTTGATGAGTATTTTTCTTTAACAATTAAAGTATCAGTTCTACTTAATTCAGATGATTCAATGAAGACATCTTCAAATTCTGGAATGAATAATCTTAACCAATCCAAGATTTCTTCTTTATCTTCTTCGTTTTTTAAGATGCGTTTTAAAACTTTTTCGAGATTATCAGAAATTAATGTAAGTCGATTATCATCTTGAAGATTTAGCTTATTTCCTTTGGGACTATTTACAAAAAGTCGTGAATTATTAGTAACAAACTGTTTAAAATCATTACTTTCCTTCTCAACAAAATCATCTTGTGAAACACTTGAATTTTCGTAAGTGTAATAATTTTTATTATTATTTCTAACTAAAAAACCTATTGTTGATTCTAATGAATATTCCGTAAAATTAAAAGTAATTGAAGGTCCATTATCGCCATTATTAGAATGATTAATTTCCTTTAAACCTCCAAATAAACTATCAACATCAATTAAATTACTTTGACGAGCCAAAGTCCAAAACTCCAACGCCTCAAAAATATTACTTTTCCCCGAACCATTTGGTCCAACAAAGACCGTAAATGGATTGGGTTCAATAATTTCTAAATCTGCAATAGATTTAAAGTTTTTGATATGTAACTT
>JANXRS010000153.1 GCA_025356745.1 Arcicella sp. | reverse complement strand
GTTTTAGGTTTATGTTAACATAAATACTTCATTTTTAGGTTTTATCTTAAATTGAATCTTTTTTCATTATCCAAAATAAGCTCAATTTGTATTTTTCCAAGCAGTTTTATTGTACTTTTAAATGCGTTGAACCTGAAATATGAGTTAAAATCTTTTAAATTTCCCAACGCATAAGTGGTACCATATTTACCAAAATCTCCATTATAATTTCATATTTTTTCATTATCTTCATCACAGATTTTAAAGGCTGTTTTATCTAGCAAAATTCTCTGGAACGAAAGAATTATTATTCAGTTAATTAATCTGATAGATTTACAGAAATCAAAATCAATTAAACGTCATTTTCAACCTTAAAATCACTACGTTAATGAAAACAAAAATTACCTTCCTTTTACTATTGGTATCAGTCCTTTGTACCGATTTATTCTCCCAAAAAAAGTTTGAACTCTCTGATGTATCCAAGTTCACGGGCATCTCTGACCCTCAAATTTCCCCCGATGCTAAGAGTGTTATCGTAGTAGTTTCAAGACCCGATTACCAACAAAATCGGTATAATTCAGAGTTAGTTTTAATTGATATTGCCACGGGTAAGCAGCGAATTTTAACCCAAGATAGACAAACCGTTTCTCAACCAAGATGGTCGCCCAATGGTGAACAATTGGCATTTTTAACAAAATCTGGACAAGGGAAAGAGGCAAATACGCAACTTTTTTTGCTTTCGATGTCAGGCGGAGATGCCAAGCAACTGACAAAAGCCCCCAAAGGAATTCAGCATTTTGCGTGGAATCCAAATTCGGAAAGCATTGCTTATGTTACGGCGGATGAAGCTAAAAATAAAAAGGAAATTGAAAAAGGTTATATTGATTTTGAAGTTGGAAACAATGATATGTTTATCAGCAGTCAGCCTACGCCTTCACATATTTGGCAGATTAGTACCACCAACGGAGAAGCTAAAAAACTAACTTCAGGAGAATGGAGTTTACCCGTAACCATTCCTCCAGGCGCACCTTCTTCACCACTTTCATGGTCGCCTGATGGCAAGGAAATTTTATTTGTGAAGGTAAATTCTCCGTATTCTGGGGATGGTCAATTTAGGACAATTCAATTGCTCAATCTGGCTAACAATTCTATTAAACCGCTTAGTACCAGAATGAAGTCAGAATCTTATCCAACTTTTTCGCCCGATGGAAGTACCATTTGTTATTGGTATAAAAAAGGAGGAGCCAATGAAAATATCAATGAAATTTGGGCTACCAACAAAGCAGGTGATGAAGGAAAAAATATTACTTCAAAAATTAATCGAGATATGTACCGCTCACTTTGGATGCCCGATGGAAAAAGTATGTTAGTCGGTGGACATGACGATAATAAAACTTCATTGTGGACACTCTCGTTGGATGGAAGTACAACCAAATTTGATTTAGGAAATATTAACCCAGCATGGTCTTTTTGGATTGATGCCTCGGTTGGTAAAAACGGAAGTATTGCCTTTATTGGTTCAGAGACTTCACAACCAACAGAACTTTATTATTTGTCCTCCACGAAGGCTAAACCCATAAAACTTACCGATTTTAATAAAGAAGTCGCCACCTTTTCTTATGGAAAAACAGAAACGCTCAGATGGAATTCGGAAGGTTGGAGTCAGTGTGGCATTGTGACGTATCCTGCAAAATATGAAAAAGGCAAACAATATCCACTTGTTTTAGTGATTCACGGAGGACCGAATGCAGCATCAGTAGAGCAGTTTTCTCGTTTTTCACAATTATTGGCAAATGAAGGATATTTTGTATTTGAGCCAAATTATCGAGGAAGTGATAATATGGGTAGTGAATATAAAGTTGCCATCGTGGAAGATGCAGGGGCTGGGCCAGGGCGAGATGTGATGGTTGGTTTAACAAAATTGAAGCAAACAGGAATGATTGATACTACGAAAATAGGCATCAGTGGTTGGTCGTATGGAGGATATATGACGGTTTGGTTGGCGGGTCATTATGGTGGTTGGAAAGCAGCCGTTGCGGGAGCTGCCGTTACGGATTGGGTTGATCAATATAATTTAGGGGATTCTAATGTTGGGCGAGCAGCAGCCATTGGAGGTTCTCCTTGGGTGGGTAATAATATGAAAAAATACATTGACCAATCTCCCATTACGGAGGCACGAAACATCAAAGCACCTACTTTAATTCTTGCCAATACTGCCGATCCAAGAGTTCCCGTTACACAATCTTATAAATTATACCATACTTTAAAGGACAATGGAACGGTAACAAAATTTGTCGGTTGGCCCATTCCTGCCCATAATGCCAGCGACCCCGTAACGCAAATGGAAAGAGATAGACTTTGGATTGATTGGTTTAATAAATATTTGAAATAGTTAGGTAAGATGAATTTACTGATTGATTCTCTTCAAAATATTGACTACAAAGAATCATCAATTATAAACTTCTTCCTCCGCAAACATTGTATTAAAAAACAATCTAAATAAACTTCCCGAAAGATTTTAACTTTTGGGAAGTTTTATAATAAACAGTTGCAAAACCTTACTCCTAAAATAAATAAACGTCTTTAACTCAAAATCTAAACCTCACAAATTCAAAAACATCTCCTTTCTTAAACACCTGATTTTCAGAAGGTAATTCCACAAATCCATCACAATCTGTAAGATTTGCAAAGTCAGCAGAGCCACTGCCTTCAAAAGGTGTAGCCATTAATTTTCCCTCTTGAAAATACGTTTTTACTGGTACGAAATACGTTAAATCAGGTTTAAAGAATACATCTTTATCCAAAACTACCGCTTCATTTTTACGCTCTAAAAAGTATTTACAGAAACATAAAAACGTAGAAACTGGATTTCCTGGTAAAGCAAAAACGGTTTTACCTTCATCCGTTTTTCCAAACCAAAAAGGTTTTCCTGGTTTTTGAGCAACTTTATGAAAAAGCTTTTTCACTCCTAAATCCGTCAGAATTTCGGGAACAAAATCCTTTTTCCCTGCCGATACGCCTCCACTCAATAAAATAACATCATGGTTCGATAAAATCTCTTTTAATTTATTAAATAACAATTCTTTATCATCCGTCAAATGAAATATATTCGCCTTTACTCCTACCCTTTCCAAAGCGGCCGATAACAGATAAGAATTAGACATTCTGATTTGGTAAGGCAAAGGGTTCACCGTAATTTCTACCAATTCATCACCCGTAGAAATCACGGCAACGCTAGGAGGCATTTCAACTTTCACCATCGCTTTCCCAACCGATGCCATCACGGCAATTTCGGGTGGAGATATTTTCAAGCCTTTTCGTAACAAAAAATCGCCCACTTTTCGGTCAGAACCTTTCCGATGAATATTTTGCCCTTGTAAAATTTCTGTTAAAGGAATCGTAATTTTAGCAATTTTCAATCCATCAACTTCTTGAATATCAACATCTTCATAACGAATAACGGTATCACAACCCAAAGGCAAAACCGCCCCTGTCATGACTTCCATGCAGTTTTCGGAATTTTGAAGGGATTTTTGAGATTCGCCAGCATATTGGGTAGATTCAATTTTGAAAACCTCCGCTTTCTGATTGATGGCAATTCCATCCATCGCCACTCTATCAAATGGAGGAAAGTCTCTATCAGCAGTGATATTTTCTGCCAAAATTTTACCCAAACTTTCTAAGAGGGAAACTTCTGAAATATTGGGTACGAAGGCATTTTCTGCTACTATTTTT
>JANXRS010000152.1 GCA_025356745.1 Arcicella sp. | reverse complement strand
TGACAACTTTTGGACGAGAAGGCAAGTTAGACAAACTTACTCCAATCAGACAAGGGGGAAGAGTAATCTCTTCCTCTTTGCTGATAAAATATAGTCTAATCAACCATTCTCAAAGTTGCATTTAACAATTGAATTCAAGGTACTATTTTAAATTTGCCTTTCTCCTCCATTTTCACTAATTTAGTTTATAACCAAAAACCACATAACCATTCACCAATCATAACATATTAAACCGTGGAAGTCGCAGCAATAGATTTAGAACAAGAAAGAAAGGAAATCCTCAAACGGTACAGAAAATTACTTTATACTGCCCGTCCATATCTTCAAGATGATGATGCAAAACTGATAAAAAAAGCCTTTTTAATGTCGGCAGAAGCCCATAAAGAAATGAGGCGAAAATCGGGTGAACCTTATATTTATCATCCAATTGCCGTTGCTCAAATTTGTGTGGAAGAAATCGGCTTGGGTTCTACCTCCATTATGTGTGCTTTATTGCATGATGTGGTGGAAGATACAGAAATTGGTTTGGATGAAATCAAAGGAGACTTTGGGATAAATGTTGCTAAGATTATTGATGGATTAACCAAAATTTCGGGCGTTTTTGACTATGGAAGTTCGCAACAAGCGGAGAATTTTCGAAAAATGTTATTGACCCTTTCGGATGATATTCGGGTAATTTTAATCAAACTTGCTGACCGACTCCACAATATGCGGACATTGGGAAGCATGGCACGAGATAAACAATTAAAAATCGCTTCTGAAACATTTTATTTATATGCTCCACTCGCCCATCGTTTGGGTTTGCACGCTATTAAGTCGGAATTAGAGGATTTATGTTTGAAATATACCGAGCCCGAAGCCTATAAAGACGTTGCTCGAAAACTGAAAGAAACCAAGTCATCGAGAGAGAATTTTATTCAGAATTTTATTCGTCCTATTGAAAAAGATTTGACGGAAATGGGTTTCAAACACGTAGTAAAAGGTCGCCCGAAATCAATTTATTCCATTTATAATAAACTTAAAAAGAACAATACACCTTTCGAAGAAATTTACGACCTTTTTGCAGTTCGAGTCATTTTGGACGTACCTACCGAACAAGAAAAAGCCGCTTGTTGGGCAGTATATTCAATGGTCACTGACCATTACAAACCCAATCCAGACCGATTGAAAGACTGGATTTCTACCCCAAAATCAAACGGTTATGAGTCTTTACATACTACTGTTATGGGTGGAAGTAAACGTGGGCGTTGGGTGGAAGTGCAAATTCGAACAGTAAGAATGGACGAAATTGCTGAGAAGGGTTTTGCCGCTCACTGGAAATATAAAGGCAATGATACTCGAACAAATACTGCCTTTGAATCGTGGTTGAACCAGATTCGAGAGGCGTTGGATTCTAACGACAAATCTCAATCTGCCGTTGATTTGGTGGATGATATCAGAAGTAGTTTGTATAATGAAGAGGTATTTGTTTATACCCCAAAAGGAAAATTAGTGGTGTTAAAAGACGGAGCAACAGCTTTGGATTTTGCCTTTGAAATTCATACGGAAGTTGGAGCGAAATGTATTGGAGCGAAAGTCAATAATCGTTTAGTGCCGCTGAGTCATAAAATCAAAACGGGAGATATTATTGAATGTATGACCTCGCCGAAGCAAAAACCTTCGGAAGATTGGTTGAAGTTTGTAGTGACAACCAAGGCAAAGTCTCGAATTAAAGACTATATTAAAGAAGCTAATAAATCGCACCTCGTAATGGGGCGTGATATGATTGAACATCGATTGAAAGTTTTAGGGATTTCACCTTTGACTTTAGAAATCACAAACCAATTACGAGCTTATTTCAATGCTAAAGATTCCAACGATTTATTCTATCGCTTTGGGAAAGGATATGTACAGTTAGACGAGCTAAAACGTTGGAAATTAGACCGTGAGGCTCATGAACGCAAGCAAGAAGCAAAATCAATCAAAGAGCCTCTGACTGATTTGAAATCTATTACGAAAGAGTTAAAAAAACTACACGGTGATAAGAAAAATGCCGATGGAATTTTGATTGGAGAAGATATGGATAAAATAGATTACACGCTGGCAAAGTGTTGTAATCCCATTGCGGGTGATGATGTGTTTGGGTTTGTGACAATCAATGAAGGTATCAAAATTCATAGAACATCCTGCCCAAATTCAACGGAATTGCTTTCGAGACACGGCGACCGAGTGATTAAAGCCTTTTGGACGAGTCAGATTCAGATGTCATTTTTGGCACATTTAGTGATTAGAGGAATGGATAGATTAGGCTTGATGAGTGACGTAACAAGGGTGATTTCTCAAGAATTAAAAGTCAATATTCAAAACCTTTCTATTGGCGTAAAAGAAGGAATTTTTGAAGGAAAAATAGCCCTAATGGTCAGTGATACTATCCATTTAGAGAAATTAGTGAATTCTTTAGAGCAAGTAGAGGGAGTAATTGAGGTAGAGCGTGGGGAGTAAAATCCCTTATCTTTGAGCTAATGATATCTAAATATTAGTTTTCTCACTGTCGTAAAAATATTTAGTAACTTCAAAGAGCCATTTAATTTTTTATCCATCTCAAAATCTTTAAATCCACATTCCATCTGATATTTTGAATAAAATTGATTTATTTTGTGTTATAATATAGAATTAGTCCAAATTAATTGAAGCCACGACTAATTAAATGATAAATAGGTGAAAATGCAATCCAACATAGATTCAGTCAAGAAAATTTTTACAGCGTACCTCGAAAATAAGGGGCTTCGCAAAACCCCCGAACGCTTTGCTATTTTGGAAGAAATCTATTCTCGTGACGACCATTTTGATGTCGAGGAATTGTACATTTCCATGAAAAACAAAAAGTACCAAGTTTCACGAGCAACGGTTTATAATACCCTTGATGTTTTGGTGGAATGTGATTTAGTGGTAAAACATCAATTCGGAGGCAATCAGGCACAGTACGAAAAATCGTATGGCCGTAAGCAACATGACCACTTAATATGTACTGATTGTCACCACGTTACAGAATTTTGCGACCCACGTGTGCAAGGAATTCAGAATATGGTTGGTGAGATGTTGCAGTTTAACGTAATGCACCATTCCTTAATTTTTTATGGTTCATGTACCAAAACAGAGTGTGAATTCAAAAAAGCAATGGTGGTAGAAAAACGAGAAATGTTGTCATAAATAAATATAAATTCATTGAACCACTACGCCATTTTCCTATCGAATGGGAGCGATAAAAATTTACTTATCGAACAAATATTATCCAAAAATTTATCGGGAATCTTAGTCAATTTTAACAAAATTGAGGGCGTACTCTTTTCTAAAATTAGTATTACTGCTATTTTAGAAGAGGAAGACCGGCATGGATTTACGGAGGTTACAAAATCATTGAATAGAAGTCTTAAATCAATGTCGAGTGGGGAGCAAAAAAGGGTTTTTCTTCATTATTTACTCGCTCAGAAATTCGATTTCATGATTTTGGATAATCCTTTTGATAACCTTGATATTGCCACTCGTGAAAGTTTAAAAACGATGTTCTGCGAGGCATCCAAAAAGACTATTATTATCCAATTGGTGCATCGTGAGCGTGATTTATTGCCTTTTATTGAATCTATTCTTACCCTTGAGAATAAGCACAACTTCATCCTTCAACCTGATAAACAGGCCTTTCTTCAACAATATCACGCTTCGCAAAAAAATCACTTTACGGGGAAAATTCCTCCTACTTTGCGGATGTATGAGAATGTGCAGCAAGAATTGATAAAATTTCAAAATGTTAAGGTTAACTATAACGAAAAACCAATTTTGCAAGACATCACTTGGACAATTCGGAAGGGTGAATTTTGGCATTTAACAGGACCAAATGGGTCTGGGAAAACAACAATTTTATCAATGATTACGGGTGATAATCCCAAAGGTTACGGACAAAATCTAACCCTATTTGGTCTAAAAAAAGGCAGTGGCGAAAGTATATGGACGATTAAAGAGAACATTGGCTACGTTACGCCCAGCATGGTAGATTTGTTTAGCACAAGGCATACATTGGCACAAATATTAATTTCTGGATTTCACGATTCAATTGGATTATATATCTATCCAACTGATTCACAAATAGATACAGCAAATTCGTGGTTGAAATTAATTGGAATGGAAGAATTTACTGACAAGCTATTTTGTCTGCTTTCGGCAGGACAACAACGAATGGCTTTAGTAGTTCGAGCCATGATAAAACACCCACCTTTACTGATTTTGGATGAACCTATCGCTGGACTTGACGATTTCCATAGTTTGTTGGTGGTTTCGTTGATTAATAAAATTGCGGATGAAAGTAATACGGCAATTTTATATGTTTCGCATCAAGAGGAAGAAGGGCTTTTCCCGAAACAAATTTTTGAATTAATTCCTACTGAAAATGGGGCAATTGGAAGAATTTTGTAATAAAATATAATTCAATCAAGGGCTTTTCAAATCTTAACAACTGTATGATAAAGGATAATTTTTAGTTTACATTGGATTTATCAATGGACAAGATGATAAAGTAAATATTTTCTTTTCAGATTGTTTATCTTTGCAACTTTGAAATTTCATAACCCCCAATAGGGGACTTCTAAATAATAAAATGGCAGTAGATGTATTGTTAGGCTTGCAGTGGGGAGACGAAGGTAAGGGTAAAATTGTTGATGTTTTAGCCCCTAAATATCAGGTAGTAGCCCGTTTTCAAGGTGGTCCAAATGCTGGGCATACCCTTGAATTTGACGGTTTTAAGCACGTTCTGCACCAAATTCCATCAGGAATTTTTCGTTCGGAAGTACAGAACATTATTGGTAATGGCGTGGTGCTTGATCCTATTATTTTCAAGAAAGAAATTGATGGATTGGCAAAATATAACCTCAATATTCTTGAAAATTTAGAGATTTCTAAAAAGGCTTCTATCATCCTTCCAACGCACCGTTTGTTGGATGCTTGTTACGAAAAAGCAAAAGGTGATGCTAAAATTGGTTCGACTTTGAAAGGAATTGGACCAACTTATACGGATAAAATTTCTCGTCAAGGCTTGCGTGTGGGTGATATGGTTTCGCCAAATTTCAAAGCAAAATATGATAAATTAGCCAGTATTCACAAACGAATTTTGGATGTGTATCAATTTGAATACGACCTCGAAGTTGCCGAAAAGGAATTCTTTGAAGCGGTTGAGTTTATGAAAACGTTTCAATTAGTTGATTCTGAATATGTTGTAAATCAAGCACTTGCTGACAACAAAACCATTTTGGCGGAAGGAGCTCAGGGTTCATTATTAGACGTTGATTTTGGTTCATATCCTTTCGTAACTTCTTCAAATACCGTTACGGCGGGTGCTTGTACGGGTTTGGGGGTTGCTCCAAAAAATATCGGTGAGGTTTATGGAATTTTCAAAGCTTACGCTACTCGTGTGGGTTCAGGTCCATTTCCAACTGAATTGATGGATGAGGTGGGTGAGAAAATGCGTCAAGAAGGTAGAGAATTTGGTTCAACAACGGGTCGTCCAAGACGTTGTGGTTGGATAGATTTGCCTGCTTTGAAATATGCCATGATGATTAATGGTGTAACACAATTGATCATCATGAAGGCAGATGTGTTAAATATTTTTGAAGAAATTGACATTTGTACTGCTTATAAATTACCAGACGGAACTATCACTGAACAATTGCCTTACGACATGACGGATACCATTGTTACACCTGTGTATGAAACTTTAAAAGGCTGGCATTGTTCGTTGGAAGGTATTAGAAAGTTTGAAGCATTACCAAATGAATTATCAGCTTATATCGCTTTCTTGGAGGAGAAATTATCATTACCAATCAATTTCATCTCAACTGGTCCAGACCGTGATGAGTGTGTTCTAAGAGGTAAATTAACATAATTTTATTTTCGATTTTCGATTTTTTATATTCATAAAAAAGCCTTCTAAATTGACTTTAGAAGGCTTTTCTCATTTAAAATAAATCTCAAACGTCAAAATCCAAACATCGAAAACCGACAATCAAACATCTCGAAAATTAATTCAAACTATCAGCAGGAATTACGTTTTTATAATCCCAAAATGCTGAAATATTTACAATTTTCCATTCGCCGTTAACTTTCTCCATAATTCTGGTTTCCTTGCTGTGTCTATAATTCAGCATTTGCTTATCACTATTGAACTGATCCCAAATCAAATAAGCAACGTCATCTCCAAAAAATTTAGTAACAATATTTCGTCTTTCTATTCTTGGATGTTCGCTTTTGTATTTGCTACTCAGCGGATTTGCTTTGATATATTTTCCGATTTTATCATCCACTTCAGTCCAACCCACTTTTGCATCAAATGTGCCGCTTTCTTCATTCCAAGCCTGAAAAGCATAGTTTGTTTGCACATAATTCTTTTTCCATCCGTCATAATCTCTTTTAAAAAAACATCCCGTTTCATTCTCAATAACCTGAAAAATTGCCTTTCTTTCTTTCGCTTCATCAAGACCCAATGCAGAAACGTTTCTTCCTACATTACTGTAAGCTATTAGACAAATCAAAATAGCTCCGAACATAAAAACATTCTTTTTCATTGATATATTTGTTTAATTTGAATTAAAAAAATTATATTAATTCATCAAATATAACAATTATTTGAGTATGTTATTTTATTTTTAAAGAATATTTATTGAATCTATAATTCTGAAAATCAATTAGTTATATCATTCTGTCCGCAAACTTTCAACAGGATTAGCCAAAGCTGCCCGAATAGATTGATAACTAACTGTTAATAAAGCAATTACGGTAATAAGTACAGTGGAGAAAGCAAAAATTTGCCACGAAATATCAATTCTGTAAGCAAAGTTCTCGAGCCATTTGCTGGTAGTAAACCAAGCCAAAGGAATCGCAAAAATGAAGGCAATTAACACCAATCCTACGTAGTTTTTAGATAATAAACTTGAAATTTGAAATACGCTTGCCCCCAATACTTTTCGTACCCCAATTTCTTTGGTACGTTGCTTAATAGAAAGCATCGTTAGCCCAAACAAACCTATAAAAGATATAAAAATTGTCAGGATAGCACCGAGTGTAATGATTTGTTTCCACCGATCTTCTGCTTCATAATTTTTTTGATTTAAATCGTCCATAAAATCATATTTGAATGGACGATAAGGTGATAGTTTTTGATAGATTTTTTCGATGGCTTTTATTGTCTTAGGCTTATTTTGAGTATCCATTCTCATTAAAAATCTCCCATAAGGTCTATCGGGTTGGGACGTAAAAATCTGGGGTCCAATTTTTTCTCTTAATGAACCAAAATGGTAGTCTTTCACCACACCAACTATTTGTAATTTGGTATCCCGACCATTAAAAAAATCAATCATTTTGCCTTCTCCCGAATCTTTCCAACCCGCTTCTTTGACGAATGCCTCATTCACTAAAACTGAGTTAGTAGAATCAGAAGGAAATTCTTTCGAAAAATTACGTCCTGCCACTAAAGGTATTTGTAACGTTGGCAAATAATTCTCATCAATGTGTTCAAAAGATACAGATATATCTTTTCCATTAGCTTTTGCATTTGTTTCCCAAAAACCATTTTGACGAGGAGCCACATGGCTAATTCCTGGGACTTTACTCAATTCATGCTCAAATATTTCTAATAATTTGAAGTTAATATTTTGACCCACACTTAAAACCATTAGGTTTTTATCATTGTATCCTAAATCTTTATGCGTTAGAAAATTTAATTGTTTATAAATGAAAAAGGTAATAATTATCATAAATGTTGCAAGCGAAAACTGTAAAACAACTAAGCCTTTTGAGAGATAATTTTTACCAGAAAATCTAAAACGGTTATACAATATTTTAAGTGGGTCAAAACTTGAAAGCACTAAGGCTGGGTAAAATCCCGCTGCAAAAACGGTTAATATAAAAAGAATTAAATATCCTATAACTAATTTATAATCAAAAAGATAACCTATTTCTAAACGCTTATTTGCCATTTCATTGAAGAAGGGTAAGGCTAATTCTGCAATTAATATTGCCAAACTAAAGGCGATTAAACACACTACAAAAGACTCTCCTAAAAATTGTCCAATCAATTGTCCCCGTTGTCCGCCAACTACCTTTCTGATACCAATTTCCTTTCCCCTTCTGATGGATTGTGCCACGGTCAGATTAATAAAATTGATACAGGCAATCATTAAAATAAACAACGCAATTCCCGATAAAATATAGGAATAAATGGGATTACTTGCCTGTTCAATATTAGCAATTTCAGTATTGAGGTGCATGGTAGTAAAAGGCTGAATTCTATAAATAAACGTTGCGTCGAAACCATGTTTCCGCTCTTCTACGATTTCTTTACCCGCTTTTGAAGCATATACTTTTGCCATTTTTGCCACAACAGATTTTAAATTTACTTTGGGATTCAGCACAAAATAGGTTGGATAAGTAAGACTCAACCAATGGTCATCAAAATTTTTAGCTTCGTCATATTTAAAAGGCAATAAAATTTTGAATTTAATACTCGAGTTTTCGGGTGAATTCTTGGCTAAACCAGATACCACGAAGAATTCAAATTTATCGTTGATTTCTAATTCAAGGGTCTTGCCGATAGGGTCTGCTTTACCAAAATATTTTTCAGCAATTTCCTCCGTAATTACTACCGAATTTAGTTCTTTCAGTACCGTTTTAGGATTCCCTTTGATCAAGGGAAAAGAGAAGACTGAAAAGAAATTATCATCCACCCAAGACGCATATTCATAGAAAGTTTCATTCCCTTTTTTTACGATATAGTCTCTCTGATTGATTCTTACACAGGCTTCTATTTCTGGAATTTCTTGTTTAAAAGTAGGTCCTTGAATCATTGAGGCAATCCCATAATTATCAGCTTTACCATTTTTTTCAATGATTTTACAAGTCAATTGGTAGATGTTTTCCTTTTTTTCATGAAATTGGTTAAAGCTCAGTTCATCTTTTGTGAAAAGGAAAATCAGCATACAGCAAGCCAAACCAATGGACAAACCGATGATATTGATAAAGGAAAAAACTTTATTTCTAAAGATATTTCTAAGGGCAATTTTTATATAGTTTTGTAACATTTTATTGGAGGAATATAGGCAGGAAAGGAGGATTTAATTCTCCCACAAATGTCTTTCATTCCATTTTGTTTGAATTTCTATGCGTTTAATCTGAGTTTTTCAAATCTATTTCTCCACTTTTTCATTTTGCATTTCTCCTAAAAATTATTCCGACCTCAAACTCTTAACAGGATTTGTTTTGCGGCTCTAAATGACTGAGAAAAAACAGTTAGCATACTGATTATCAATAAAGCGAGAATACTAATTGATAATATTCCGATACTAATACTCACCCTATAAGCAAAGAATTCTAACCACATATTATTGAGCAAATATGCCAATGGCGTTGCAATCACAATTGCCACCACCAATAATTGAAAATAGCCTTTGGAAAGCAATACAACAATTTGCCAAATACTCGACCCTAAAACTTTACGAATTCCAATTTCTTTGGTGCGAGTTTCAGCGGTATAAGTTGCCATGCCTAATAAACCTAAGCAAGAAATTAAAACCGCTAAAATGGAAATGAAGCTCAAAACGGTGGTTAAGTCGCTTAAAATAGCATGAGTAAATAATAGTTGTTGGTCCAAAAATTCATATTCAAACTTCGTATTAGGGTTTACTTTTTTCCACGTTTTTTCAAGGAAATCGAGGGTTTCTGGGATATTTTTTCCATCTATTTTTACATTAATAAATCCATAAGTATCAGGGCGATTTCTTAACATTAAAGGCTCTATTTTTCGAGAAACATCCAGAAATTGAAAATCTTTAACTACACCTAAAATTTCAACGCCGTTTCCATCCAATAATAATTTTTGTCCAACAGCATTTTTTGGTGTACCATAGTTGTACTTTTTAACCATCGTTTCATTAATTAACACATAATTTTCATTAGTTGAACTCGGGGTTTCGGGCAAATTTTTCCCTGCAATTAGTTTTAAATTCCATACTTTAATAAAGCTGGAATTAATGTCTAAATAATTACTTTGAAGGCTATCTTTTTTAGTATCTGCCTTATAGGTAATCGTAGCGTTTGAAGTACCCGTTGAAGGCATAAATGAACACGCAGATACTCCCAACACACTTCTATTACTGGCAATTGCTTGAGCAAATCTTTGGTAATTATCGGGCTTGAAAAGGCTTACATCAACAATATTATTCTTATCGAAACCGTAGTCAAAACTGAGTAAATGATTGGTCTGAGAATTTAGTAGAGCAGTGGAGATAATAAAAACTAAGGACACAGAAAACTGTAAAACTAACAGCACCTTGCGTAAAGTTAGTCGCTTGAAAAGTTTGATATTTCCAAAGCTCCTAAGCATTTGAATCGGATTATACATTGAAATATAAAAAGAGGGTAATACGCCAGCAATAAACCCGATAATGATACTGAATCCGATAAAAAATAAGAATATCCAAATACTTGGATCGAGAGAAATTTGTAAAGATTTCGTTATCCACAAATTCAAAAGAGCAACTTTTAATATTTCAAGGAGAGCAATTGCTAATATCAAAGCCAACAAGGCAACAACAATGGCTTCGCTGACAAATTGCATGAAAATTTGTCTTCTACTTGCCCCCACTACTTTTCTTAACCCTACTTCTTTTGCCCTCGATAATGACCTTGCAATTGACAAATTTGTGTAATTTAAACAGGCAGAAAGCATAATGATTAAGCCCAAAATGCCCATAATCATCAACATTATTCGTGGTACAGAAATGTGCGTTTCATTGCCAATTGGGTCTTTTGGGGTAAGGGTTGCAAGTACCTGTGCTTCAAAAGCATATTGATTATAAATGCCTTTGGGATATTGCTTATCTGAAATTCTATTAAGTATATTTTGAAGATCAGTTTCTGTTTTATTTTTCTCCATTAAAACGTAGGTGTAATTAGTCCAAACATTTTCCCAATCATTAGATTTGAAACTTATTTTTTTGTCATTTCCTAAAATAGGAAGTGTACTCAAAGACGCTAATAATTTGAAAGGTAAATGGGTTTTTCCAGCAGGTTTTGCTAAAATCCCTGTGATAGTAAAATTGCCATATTCGGTTTCTCGGTTTCCTTTTTCTGGACCACCAGGGTTGATGCCTTTATCGTTAAACTTCACAATTTTCCCAATTGCTTCATTTTTACCAAATAATTGGGTAGCAATTTCTTCAGAGATAACAATTGAGAAAGGATTTTGAAGTGCCTTATTGGGGTCTCCTTTCAAAAGTTTAAAGTCTAAAACCTTGAATAATTCTTTGTCGGCAAAATATCCACCTCCTGATGCAAATCTTTCATTATAGACAATATCTCCTCCAATATTTTTTACCAAACTTGCAGTTTTTTCAATTCCTGTAAATTCGTCTCTTAGCTTTTGGGCTAATGGTAAAGCTGTGGTGGCAGTTTTGAAATTATTGCCATTTTTACCATGCGTCATTACTCGATAAATTCTGTCTTTATTAAAATGGAAATTATCGTAGCTTTTCTGATCAACGATGATATTAATAATCAATAAACAAACGGACATACTGACAGCCAAGCCAATAATATTAATAAAAGAAAATGTCTTATTTCTGAGCAGATTTCGTAGGGCTATTTTAATGTAATTATTTAACATAATATTTTGTGTTTACAAGGTTAGTTTTATTGAGTAAAGGAATTATAAGATTAAGTGTAAATGGTTAGATTGACAAAAAGGGTAAATTAAGGAAATAACCTGTTTTAACATTCTCAAACATTTCCTCTTAATTTTCTCACCATAACTTCACAATTAAAAATTATTCCGTCCGTAAACTCTTCACAGGATTTGCCAAAGCTGCTCTTGAAGACTGCCAACCCACCGTTATTACCGCAATCATTCCAGTAACAAAAATCGCTACAGCAAATACGCCCACGCCAATACTAATTCTATATTCAAAATCTTGCAACCAACCATTTAAAACCCACCAAGCGGCAGGAGCAGCAATCGCAAAAGCAATTAGAATAAGAAGGGAAAATTCTTTCCCAAATAACCACAAAATTTGCCCTACGGAAGCTCCAAGCACTTTTCTTACGCCAACTTCTTTGGTCTTTTGGGCTACCATAAAACTCACTAAACCGTACAAACCAAGGCAACCAATCAAAATAGCTATCAAAGCAAATGCTTGAATTAAACCCAACATTGCCGTTTCCATTTGGTACATTTTACCTATGGCTTCATCATAAAATTCGTATTCAAACACAAAATCAGGGAAGGTGGCACTCCAAATTTTATCCAATTTTTTGATGGTATTTTGGGCATCCGCCATGTTCATTTTCACGGTAATAGTTTGATACATATCCGTGCTGGAAGTAATTGCTAAGGGTGGTATTTTTCCATGTAAAGTCATTACATGGTAGTCTTGCACAACACCCACGATGGTTACTTTTGTACCATTAAATTCTAAAATTTTATTCAAGACTTTATCGTTTGCTTTCTCTCCTAATCTTTTTACCATCTCTTCATTCACTAAAGCCTCCCGCATCGTATCTATGTGAGCAATATTTCGCCCTGCAACGATTTTGATGCCATACAAACTCACATAATCTTCATCAGCAAATTTTGTGTTAACATTAAATTTTTCATCCGTCTGACGGGTATCATATTTTACGTTGGTCGTATTATTACTTAGCGACATTGGGGGTGTCCACACATAGGTTACTTTTTCGATTGAAGTCAAACCTTTTAATTGTGTTTTTAACGTAGATAATTTTATTGCATCATTCTGAGGGACAGGCATTTGCAAAATAGCATCGTGCTTAAATCCCATTTCTGATTTGATAAAATAATTCATCTGAGAACTCACGACAATCGTTCCAATAACCAAAATTTGGGTAATTACGAATTGTGTTACTACCAATGCTTTTCTAATCGAAACTCCTCCCAAACTTTGCGTACTGATTTTGCCTTTTAGGGCCATTACAGGATTAAAACCACTTAACACAAAACCAGGATAAGAGCCCGAAATGAAGATAACCAAGAGAATGGTAAGGATAAAAATTATCCAAAAACGGAGGTCAATTAGTTCAGCGAAAACCATTCGATAACCAATTAGTCCTTCTTGCCAATTGCTTAAAAGTGGAAAGAGTGTTGATGATAAAATGTAAGCAAGAATACCTGCAACGATAGTAATAATGGCAGTTTCGGCAATAAATTGCCAGAATAACTGTCCTCTCGAACTTCCCATTACCTTCCGAACGCCTACTTCTTTCGAGCGTTTGAGAGCTTGAGCCGTTGCCATATTTACGAAATTTATACAGGCAGTAATCAATAAGAGTAAGCCGATAATTCCCAAAGTTGTAATCATTCTTTTTGGAATTACACCGCTATAATTGTCGTTAAAATGAATATCCGCAAGTGGCTGAATGTATAAAAGACGAGATTTTCTATCTTCGGCTTTTGCATAATGCTTCGCCATGAAGGCAGGCGTTAATTTTTGAACTTGGGCAACGCTTGTGTTTGGTTTCAATAAGGCATAACATTGTGTAGCACTATTTACACCGCCCCAATGATTTTTCATATATTTCACCCAATCAGGATTATACGTTTCACGAGTCAGATAACTGGCAATTATTGAACCTTTTATATCTGTATTTGATGGAAAATCTTGAATAATACCCACAACTTTAGCATTCAATTGAGCATTAAAACGCAATGTTTTTCCGATTGGGTCGGTATCTCCATAATACTTTTTCGCTGTTTTCTCCGTTAAAAAAACCACATTTGGTTGTTTTAAATCTTGAACATTCCCTTTGAGAATCTTCAAATCAAGGATTGAAAATAAATCGGGTTCAACGAAAAATACGCCCCCGTTATCTTCTTTAAATTTCTTGGTTGGCACATTTCCTTCCATCAAAGCAACCGTAACATTATTTTCATTATAAACCATTGAAACTTTCTCTAAAGGAGCAATTTCTGTGCGGGCAGCATCTCCCAAAGGTGCTGGAACGCCAGGGGTATGAAATTCTCCATCGGGCGAGTTAAATAAAGATACAATCCGTACCACACGGTCGGCTTTTGAATGATATTGGTCAAAACTTAGATGAAATTTTACCATCATAAAAATCAAGATGGTACAAGTTAATCCGAGGGTTAATCCCAAAACGTTTAGGGTGGTATATGCCTTGTAGCGAAGCAATGTTCGGTAGGCGATTTTTAGGTAGTTTTGTAACATAATTTATGTAGGAAGACGGGAGGAAAGGAGGAATTTTAACTCGCCTTTTCTTCGTTACCATTCGTTAAAATTTATCTTTTCTTGTTTGAATTAATCCATAAAGCATGGCTGAAATTTTCTTGGTTTTTTCGAGTAACTCCAAACCTTTTTCTTTACGACAAAACGTTCTCCATAATAACCTGACCATCAAGCATTCTAATAATCCTGTGTGCATAACGAGCATCATGTTCCGAGTGGGTAACCATCACAACGGTTGTTCCATTGCTGTTTAAATCGGTTAGTAATTCCATAACTTCATTACCATTTTTTGAGTCCAAATTACCCGTTGGTTCATCGGCAAGAATTAATTTTGGGTTATTCACAACGGCACGAGCAACGGCACAACGTTGTTGCTGACCACCCGATAATTGTTGTGGAAAATGGTTTCTGCGGTGCATAATTTGTACTTTCTCCAAGACTGCTTCTACTCGCTTTTTACGTTCATCAGCATCAATTCCTAAGTACAACAAAGGCAACTCAACGTTTTCATACACAGTGAGTTCGTCAATTAAATTGAAGGATTGAAATACAAATCCAATATTGCGTTTTCGGAGGTCGGCACGCTTTCTTTCATTATAAGAAATAACTTCTTCATTATTGAATTTGAAACTGCCCGTATCGGCATCGTCCAAAAGACCCACGATGTTTAGAAGTGTGGATTTTCCACAACCAGAAGGTCCCATAATGGCAACGAATTCGCCACTTTTGACCTCCACAGAGATTTTGTTGAGTGCTACCGTTTCGATGTCTTCGGTACGATAGATTTTTTCTAAACTGGTTATTTTTAACATAATATTTTTGGTTTTAATAAATGTCTATTTACTGTTTTTGTGAGTTAAACTTTTTATCCTCTCACCAACTCCTTTCTTCATATTATCATAATCTTCACTTTTAATTTTAGCTTTCTGTTCTTCTAATTTTTTTTCAAATATTTGATAATATTTCATTGCTTCTGATTTGTTTTCCAAATTTTGGTACATTTCTCCAATACTATCAAATAGGTTTAAATCTTCTGGAAAAAGTTTATTCGCCCAAAGTAAAATTTTCAAAGCATCATTAGGCTTTCCATCGTAAAAGAAATTATAGGCGAGTTGATTAGTATTTTGAGGATTTAGGTCAATTAATTTCTGTTTGTTTAGGTCGGAATAATACTTTAACAAATTATCGGAATTGAAGAACTGAAAGTTAAAATAACCTTTTAGTCCATTTAGAATTCCATTTTGAACAACTGACCAATGTGTGTCAGTCAAAGAGAAGTCTTGACTTTCAAATTTGATTACTCTTTGGTATGGAACACTTTTGAAATAAGATATTACACTATTTCTTCCTTTTACCCATTCATCTCCCTTGAAATTGGAACTACACATATAATAAAACTTGTCAGGAATTATTTGATTTGGATTGAAATTTTGAAAACGTTTGTCAAATTGCATTTTAACAAAACTTGGGTCAATAGCGATATAAGCGTCAAAAAGGTTCGTTTTTTCAAGAAAACAATGTGTAATAAAAGTACCTCCATTGGAATGCCCAATAGCTATTCTTTTAGGAAGTGTTTTATATTTTGTATCTATAAATGGCATTAATTCACTACTGATAAAATTTAGAAATTTGTCAGCACTACCCTCCTGTCCAGTTAATTCTTCTGAATTTTCTTTAAATTTATTTATTGGCAGAAAGTCTTTATTCCTATCCTGTGATATAATCCCTACGACAATCATAGGGCAAATCTGTTTATTTTGGAATAAAGTTGTTAGATGAACCATATCAAAAATCTCTCGATTTTGTGCATCGAATACATAAATAACCTCAAATTTTCGATTTTCTGAATGGTCATATTCCCAAGGAGTATAAATTATAAGTTTTCGTTGTTCATCTAAAATCTGTGATTTTATAGATAAAGTGTCAATTTTTTGACAAAAGCAATTTTCTGTTAAAATAGTCAGGAAGATTAGAATTATCTGTTTCATTTTTATTATTTTTTTAGTTTTTATAGTCACGTAAAACTCTATAATATTTCAGGTTCAACGCATTTAAAAGTACAATAAAACTGCTTGGAAAAATACAAATTGAGCTTATTTTGGATAATGAAAAAAGATTCAATTTAAGATAAAACCTAAAAATGAAGTATTTATGTTAACATAAACCTAAAAC
>JANXRS010000148.1 GCA_025356745.1 Arcicella sp. | reverse complement strand
TTTAGGTTTATGTTAACATAAATACTTCATTTTTAGGTTTTATCTTAAATTGAATCTTTTTTCATTATCCAAAATAAGCTCAATTTGTATTTTTCCAAGCAGTTTTATTGTACTTTTAAATGCGTTGAACCTGTATTTTTTGTATGTTAGTTTGTTCCTTAAATAAAGTAAAATTAATTATAACAATTGTCTTTCAATAATGTAGCCTACATATTATTAGCCTGTAAGTCAGACAAACAGTACTAAAATTTGAGATATTTTCAATGAAAAAATGGTGGTATTATTTATTTTTAATCGTCATTTTGACGACATGTAGACAGAAAAAAACTGTTCAACAAGGTGGGCTTTCTTTGTCTTTTGATGATAGATTTGTCAAAGAATGGTATCAACTGCGTCCGATTTTAAATAGATATAACGTAAAATGCACCTTTTATGTTACACAACCCGACAGTCTTTCAGATGAAGAAGTGAAAATGCTCCACCAACTTCAAAAAGAAGGGCATGAAATTGGTTGCCACGGAGCAATGCATGTGCGTTCTATGTATTATATTTGGGATTTTTCTTTGGATGAATATATGAAAAACGAAATTTTTTCTGCCCTCCAAACGATGAAAAAGCAGGGGTTTAATCCTAAAACGTTTGCTCATCCGGGCGGTTCACAAACTTGGTATTCAGACCGTGAACTATTGAAATATTTCACCTTGTTGCGGGATGTTTCCATGAAAACCAGAACTCTTTGGGATTATAATTATACGCACGAAATAGAAGATATTGATGAAATTTATTATCAACACGATAATACTCGAAAAGTCCATGCTTTATTGATGGATACGAGTGCAAAATTGACCATTGAAGATATTAAAAAAGCATTAAATCGAGCCTCAAATGAAGGTTCAGTATTGATGCTCTTTGGACATAAACCCCTGACGAAAAATACTCAAAAAGTGAATGAATATGGTTTTGACACACAATTTTTAGAACAAATCTTATCAGAAAGTACTAAATTGAACTTGAAAACTTATACAATGCAAGAATTAACAAATCCCTTATGAAAAAATCAACAACTTTTATTACAACAATTATTTTAGTAATATTCTCATTATCAGGACATTCGCAAGATAATGATTCAATCACAATCCGTAAAATTTTTAATGAATCTCTTGGGAAAGGGAAATCTTATGAATGGTTAAGGGAATTAACCACTAAAATTGGACCCCGACTGAGCGGTTCTGAAGGAGCTACAAAAGCGGTTACTTGGGGCAAAAATCTTTTGGAATCAGGAGGTTACGATAAAGTTTTTCTGCAAGATGTTATGGTTCCTCATTGGGTTCGGGGTAAAAAAGAAGAAGGCTATATTTTGAATGGTAAACAAAAAACTATTGTGCCATTAGCAGCTTTGGGAGGCTCAATTTCAACGCCGGAAAAAGGAATTACGGCAGAAGTTATTGAGGTGAAAACATTTCAAGAATTACGTGATTTGGGTAAAGAAAAATGCCAAGGCAAAATTATTTTTTTCAACCGCCCCATGGATCCGACTAAAATTAATACTTTTGAAGCCTACGGACAAGCAGGTGACCAGCGGAGAAGTGGAGCAAATGAGGCTTCCAAGATGGGGGCAGTTGGCGTGATTATCAGGTCGTTAAGTAATACAGAAAACGATTTTCCACATACGGGTTCAATGCAATATGCAACAGGCGTACCATTAATTCCTGCGGCGGCTTTAAGTACGAATGCAGCAACTTTGTTGAGCAAAACTTTAAAAGAGAACTCAAGTTTAAAATTCTATTTCCGCCAATCGTGTGAATCGTTACCTGATGCTCCTTCTCATAATGTGGTGGCGGAGATAAAAGGCTCTGAAAAACCCGAAGAAATTATTGTGGTGGGTGGACATTTAGATTCATGGGATTTAGCACAAGGAGCCCACGATGATGGTACAGGGATTGTTCAATCAATGGAGGTGTTAAGAATATTCAAAACTTTAAATATTAAGCCTAAACATACGCTTCGAGTAGTCTTGTTTATGAACGAAGAGAATGGAACTAAGGGAGGAATTAAATATGCAGACTTAGCAAAGGCCAACAATGAAAAGCATATTTTTGCGATGGAATCTGACAATGGAGGATTTACACCACGAGGCTTTGGTATTCAAGGAGGTTCGGCAGAAATATTAGCGAAAATTAAGGCATTTAGTGTCGTTTTATCCCCTTATGGGTTGAATGAAATTGAAAAAGGTTCAGGCGGCTCAGACATTGGTCCACTTGCTCCACAAGGAACTGTTTTATTAGGTTTTAAGCCCGACCCACAGCGTTATTTTGAATATCATCACGCCTCAAATGACCGTTTTGAAACCGTTAATCAACGGGAATTAGAAATGGGAGCGGCTTCAATGGCTTCGATGATTTATTTAATTGATAAGAATTTCTAATTCATTTCAATAAAGTAAAAGCCCCAGATTTATTATATATTTCTCTATTTTTCATTTCTGCCACAATTCTATACGGAGAAATGTCAGGCGTTAAACTTTTTCTCCACTGCCGACCCGTCTCATGGTTGTGACGGGTCGGCAATGGGGAAATTCTCCTCTCAAAAATTAGTTCTCCCCAACGGTCATAAATTAACATTTCCTTCATTAGCATAATAAACTTTTTCATACTTTACGAGTTTATTTTAAGTACATCAAAAGTAACATGAGTAATGCTTTGTTCGTTTTAAAAGGTAGATACACAAGAGTTGCTACTTATCTTTTAAAAAATAGCTTGAAAAATTCAAATGGTAGTTAAGTAGGGAATAATATTATTCAGGTTCAACGCATTTAAAAGTACAATAAAACTGCTTGGAAAAATACAAATTGAGCTTATTTTGGATAATGAAAAAAGATTCAATTTAAGATAAAACCTAAAAATGAAGTATTTATGTTAACATAAACCTAAAAC
>JANXRS010000147.1 GCA_025356745.1 Arcicella sp. | reverse complement strand
AAAATCTAAAAAATACTCATTAAATTGACATACAACTGGATTGGATTTCACGATAACTTGCTTTTTGTTTGGTAGCAAACAAGTTACGGAAGTCTATTCAGTTTGTTAAGATTCTTTTGCTCTGTATGTCCAGTAGTAAATTAATTCGCCACGTAAATCACCTAAATTGCTGATTAACAAATACTTAAAAGCATTTCATTTTAAAATAATTCAAAAATGAAATCTGCTAAACTATTCATTGTCAGCGACTTAACCCCTCCTACCTTACTTTTGGCCTAATAAGGGAATGACATGATTGGATGATTTCTGTTTTTCATAACTATTAGCCGAAAAATTCACTTGTTAAACTATTCATTTAGTTATAACTAATTTTTTAGTTATTTTTTATAAATAATTTCTCTTATAAACCGTTGATTTCTATATATTTAGCCTCTTTTAGCGAGAAGTATGCCCCCGATTTGAGTACAGTTATTGCGGTTTTATTAACTAATCTTAGAGTGTTGCTGGGAAATTATTTATTTTGTGTAGCCACGGATTAATGTTCCACCAAAACCCTATAATCCTTTCATTATCAACTTATTACAACGATTCATCTTCCTAAAAATTTACTGTATTTCCCTATCCTATCGGTATTTTTTCATAACAAATGGAATGGATAAAAATAGTATTCAAAAATTGATATTTTTCGTAATGGTGCATTTCGATAATTTACCATGAAATCCCCAAGTCCCCTATTGGGCCTAAAATTACATAGCTATACCTTATTCTCTGACAATCAACTACTTACCCTATTTGATCCTTTACCTTTTTTCAGTAAGAAAAAGCCATTTAAGGTTGTTTCAAAGAAGCTCCCGAAACGGCTTGTGCGTAGGCAACGAGCTTGCTCACACAAAATGCTGCCATTCAAAACGTGTGGTGGGTTGAGAAAGGAAAGTTTGTGTGGGTGCAGTTTGTGGGAGTATGCTCGTAATAATGTTCCGAAACGGTTTTCGTAGGTTCTGGCTCTGAGAAAATGGTTTTGGAACTCACACGAAAGACTCTGCCATTGGAAACCGCTTTGAGCGATGGGAAATTGGATGCTAAGAATGGAATGGTGTCTTGTCAGGCTTGCAGATGAGCAGATACTATTTCGTTTTTAGCATTCAATCTGGCGGGGCATTTTTCAGGCTTTCAAGAAAATAAAGTTGATTTTGGAAAATGGAGTACATAGAAAATCAGTAACTCTACCCTGTATAATCCACTCCAAGTCACAGCTTCCTAAATTATTATGCAGGTGCTGATGGTAGTTAGGAAGCGTAATGGGAGTTTTTTTTAGAGTACTTCTGATGCACTAATTTTAACTATAATTCTGATTATTAGTTAGTTAAATAAATAAGGGGAGTTTTTTTAGATATTTAGCTGCTTATGTAGAATATTCATTTTACAAACTTATTAGTATTCCAATATGGGCAATTGGTTCGTTTCGAGAAATAAGGGGTGTTTTTATAGAATAATGACGATGTCATAATATTCATTAAATTACTGATTATTAGTTAGTTAAATATATAAGGGGAGTTTTTTTAGATATTTAGCTACTTATGAAGAACATTCATTTTACAAACTTATTAGTATTCCAATATGGGCAATTGATTCGTTTCGAGAGATAAGGGGAGTTTTTTTAGAATAATGACGATGTCATAATATTCATTAAATTACTGATTATTAGTTAGTTAAATATATAAAGGGAGTTTTTTTAGATATTTAGCTTCTTATGAAGAATATTCCTTTTATAAACTTATCAGTATTACAGAATCGGAAGTTGGATAGTTTCGAGGGATAAGGGGAGTTTTTTTAAAATAATGATGATGTTATAATATTCATTAAATTACTGATTATTAGTCAGTTAAATACATAAGGGGAGTTTTTTTAGATATTTAGCTTCTTATGAAGAATATTCCTTTTACAAACTTATCAGTATTACAGAATCGGAAGTTGGATGGTTTCGAGGGATAATGGGAGTTTTCTTAGAATAATGATGATATTCAAATATTTATTAAATTGCTCAATATTAATCATTTAATAAAATAAGGGGAGTTTTTTTAGATATTAGCTACCTCATTTTTTTCATAAGAGTGTCTTTTAAAAAAAGTTTTTTAGTAAAATTAGAGACAAATACTTTTATTTTTAGTAATTTCTATAGAATTTTTAGATTTATCAAATATAATTTGATTGATTTATGATGGTATAACTGTTTGTTAATCAGATGCTTATATCTAACAAGGGGAGTTTTTTTAGCATTAAGGGGAGTTTTTTTGAAATCTTATTTGATTTAAGGGGAGTTTTTTTAGCATTAAGGGGAGTTTTTTTTGAAATCTTATGCCTATATTTACATAAATTTTTAATATGTATATTTATATCAAATATACAAAAATTAATCTCATGAAAAAAACAGATAAAAATACGGTTTCGAGTAGTGAACAAATTGAAATTGCATATCAAGAACAGAAGTATATAGAACATAGAGCCAATAACTACTTGCCTCAAAAATTAGTTATAAGTCAAATTGATTTTACAAGAGTTGAACAAAAACTTTACGAAATGTTTGTAAATCAAATTAACTACGAAAATTTAGATCCAAGTCGTGGTTTATTAGTCAAAATTCCTCTTCATTTTGTCAAACAATATATGACTGTTGAACAAATAAGAGAGACTACTGCTAAAATGATGGAGAAAAAGCTAACACTTTTTGACGTAAACCATCCTGAGATTGAGTTTAGGCATTTAAACATATTTCATGAAATCAGTTACAATGATAAACAAAGTGGTGTATTAGAGTTTAAATCTACTGCTGCTATTTCAGAATTACTGTTTTTAGGTAAGCAATACGCCAAATATGATTTTCTAACAGTGCTTAAATTTAAGCATTCTTATTCTACCCTACTGTACAAATTATTAAAAATTCACATCGGACAAAATAGATATAACTTTATTTATTCAATCGCTGAATTAAAAAAACTACTAAACGTTTCAGAAAACATTTATAAAAATTTAAAAGATTTTAAAAAATATGTTCTGAATACTGCGATGAATGAGATAAAAAACTCACCAACACATCCAATTGATTTTGAATACTTTCATCATGGTAATAAAATAAGAAATGTCACACATCTACAATTTAAAATTAGAACCGTTTTTGACTCCATTAAAGCAGAACAAGCGGATTTTTTAGAGGCTGTTTCGATTGACCCTAAATCGGTATTAGCTAATATCAATAATATTTTAGTTGAGAAATATCAATTAAAAGACAAAGAATTAAATCTAATATTAAGTAGCAACCAGCATATTGATAGATTTGTAACACTTCATATTGAATTTGAAAACGGATTGCACCCACAAGTAAAGAATAAGACTGCCTATATGCTTGCTTGTTTAGGTTTAGTTAAGAAAAAACAGAAATAAGACTTACTAATTTTGCATTGTAATAGCTAAATTTGGCATTATATTGACATTCAAGCTACCAAAACGGCATAACATATACTTTCGTCAGGGTCGGCATTAGATCGTTACTCCATCTATAATAAACTTTTTTGTTTACCTATACATCCAAATTTATCAAGTTCGGCAAATAAAATTTCATTATTATTTCTTTACATAATTGAATTTTTTAGTAATAAGTATGCTATCCACTTTTTGAAGGAGATATGCAATATCAGTAGTATCTTCCAAATCTTTGAAATACAAAGCACTATTTGTGTTGTCAAACATGATATAACCTCGTTTAGCATCACCAACAAATTGAAGCTTTTTATGTCTTTTTGTCCTATCAAGCAGATTATTGGCTTCCTCTAATTTTGCATTCATCGCTGATGATTTCTCCTCTACTTTTTGATAAATACTATACCCAAAAACAGAGATAACAACAACAATAACGATTGTTTGTAGAATTTTAAAAAGCTGCTTAATCATTAGGAAAATATTGTTTTAGATAGGTTTCTGTATCGTTAAAAAGATTTTCACTTATGCTCCCATCAGGATAAATAAACAAACTGAGTGGAAATATCTCGAATCCATGAACAATAAACGAAACGCTTTCAAGCATAAAGTTTAATTGGTTTACATAATTTGTTCTGTATGTAATTATTATAGCAACTTCTGAATCTTCAATTGTGAAGCCAATTGTATATTGCAACTTTTCTAAAATTTGAGCTTCCGTTAATTTCACGGGTTCGACTTGTCCTTCATCATCTTCTGAATTAGTCAAAAAGCCAGCAATAATTTCAAGCTGCTCAGGCGTTGGTGTAAATTGTTCTTTGAATTTCATTTTTGTTTTATTTAAAGCGTTTTTCCTTGTCTTCTTAATTCATCTTTACGTTTTTCTTCGTTTGAGCGAATATCCTTTTCATCGTCTTGCCCTTTCACACTTGCGTGTCCACTTTGAGAAATTTTACCTCGCATTAGTTTTTTTATATCCTCCCAAAACTCCCCTTTATCCTCTGCTCCTACATTTTGTTGTACTTCTGGACCAACTTCTTTTCCCTGTTTAAAACCCTGCTCCTGCCTCATTTGATATGCTTGTACACGATTAAATTGGAAGAATTCTCGTATATCTTTGTTAGAGATTTTTTTATCATCTGAAAAGTGGTTTATTTGACTCAAACTAAATTTTTCGTTATTATTTAATTCCGCCTTGGTCAACATAGTGCTACGAATGTTGTCAAAATAATCTCTACCCATTTCATTACCTTTTCTGTCTGAAAAATAGAAAACCATTTCCTTGAAATCTATCTTTTTACCATCTTTGGACTGAAAGGATTTATGCTCCTCCCCTACTAATATGCCTGAGTCTCTATACATGATATAGGCTAAATCCGATAAGGATGTGGCAGATTCTAACCCTTTGACTAATGAATCTCTAAGATTGCTGGCTTTACTTTTATTTAAAGTGTTACTAACTCCTTTGAATGAAAAATGATTACTCTTGTCATCCTTATTTTTTAACTCGTAATCATAAATGTATTTCTCTGGATTATCATTATGGGAATATTTTAACTGCTTATAATCAATTATGTTTCCATCATTTTTCATCAACTTCTCTTGAATTTCAATAGTCCAACCTCGTGAATTCAAATCTTTTGAAAATTGGTCAAAATTTGCATCGTTGGATAAATTTTTCTCTTGAAAAACACGCTGTATATCTGACAAAAGTTCGTCTTTAAGCTCTGTTCGGGAGGCAAATTTTCCACCGTTCAAACTTAAATTATATCTTAAATTCACCAAACTAAAATCTTCTCCTAATTCTTTGCTGTTAAAAACCGTATTGCCGCTTTTGAAACGTAAAATTTCTACATTATCTCCAGTCTCTTTATCTTTAAAATTACTTAGCATCAACTCGACACCTTCTTGTTTCAGATTATGAATCAATTCCGTTAAGTTTGATGAAATAATCACTTTTCCTTTAATAATTTCCGTGAATGAGTTTTTATTGAAACCTTGTTTAAAGTTCGTTTGATTAATCTTCTCAATTTGATTGTTTATTCCATTAAACCCATAAGGATTATTCGTTAGGTTGTTTTGTTTTAATTCGGTATCTGTTATTTTAAGTCCGTCTTTTGATTGATAAACAACTTGGGTATAATCAATATTGTTGCCATCTGAATTTTTAAAATTTTTATTTTCTAATTTCAAATTCCACCCCAATTCGTATAGATTATCCTTAAAATTATCAAAAGACTGAATTTCAACATTCGATAATTTTGTAAGTGATGTTTTTATTGAATCCTTCAATTCTGCTTTTTTATCCGTTCTACTTACCCATTTTTCTTTACCAAGGTTAAATCTTACATGATTCATCGAGTAATCTTCTCCTAAATCTTTTTCTTTTACAATTGAGCCTTCATACTTAAACGCTAAGGCATTATTTTCGAGCGATACACCCATTTGCAGATTAGTCAGTCTTTTATCTAAATCTTCCAAATTTTCAGCTTTAATACATTCGCCTTGAATCGCCATTTTTAATGGTAAAAATGGGTCTATTGCAGTATGTATCTCTTTATTATTTCTTTTCTCAGAAATCCGCCTTTCTAAACTTTTTAATGAATATTCTTTACCCAAAGCACTTCCCTTAAACTGAACACCTGTATAGTTATCAATAAAAGATATTCCTCGCTGTATGAAGGATTTAATACCCGATTTTAAAACTTCATGTTGTAGCGTTTTAATGTCATTTACACCTTCGGCAATTAATGCTTTGTCAATTATATTTTTTAAACGAGTGATATGTTTATTCGTACTTAATTTTTCAATACCTTTAAGTTCACCTACCTTTTGTAAATCATGTTTCTCATGTACATATTTTACAAAATCGTTTATCCTGTAATAATCATTACTATCATTGACAGACACTTTTCCTTCATTATTTACAATATTGCCAACAAAGTGAATGTGTAAATGCTTTGTATCTTCATGTTTTACAGAGAGCCACTGACTAAAACCAAACTCTTTTGCAAACTCATTGCTTATGTCTTCTAAAACTTCATCATTGGGTCGTTCGCCATCAGGAAAAGAAAATATTTGATGATAGCAAGGTTTTTCTACTTTACTATTTTTTGATGCTTGCTCTTGCATTGAAGCACTAACTTTATTGCTATCAATAGATTTCAAATTAAAATTATCACCGATTGTATAGTGTAACAAATCATCAGAACAACTAATAAATTTTCCTCGCTGCTCCCCTCCTACTTCCTCTAAAATATAGTCCATTCTTTGACCAAAGCCACCACTTCTTTTTGCTTTTTTGGCTATCATTTTTAAATTTTAGATTTTATAATATTTTGGTAGATGTTAAATATTTCGTTACGAAATCGTCTTGCAGGGTCATTTTCAAGATATTTCCTTCCGTCTGCTTCGTTACTATTTAGAAGCAAATCAAACCTTTCAATCGACTCTCCAATCTTGTTATAATACAAATGACCTTCTTGAAGTTCAAGCAACTGCTCAGAGGTACTATCTAATATTTTCCTAATCTTATTACTATCATCTAAAAATTGTTTCTCCTGCCATAAAGTAATCGTTTTTCTTGAAGCTACCATTTTAAATTGACTACCTAATTTTGCTATTTCCGTCAAAATGACTTGTATATCTTTGGGTAAATCAACATTCCTAAATGCCACAAAAGGTTCATTAAATATTTTCTTTATTAGGAATTTACTCGTACTCAAAGATGGTGATATATTACGCCTCATTTCATCAAGTTTTATCCTTTCATCAATAGTAAATCTTAAAGGAATAATTACATCACGTTTATCTTTTTCATCCTTTAAGGGGCGACCATTTTTCTTGATTTTATCTTTTACTTTTTTTTCCATAATCTTCTTTTAGAAAATACTTAGGTTACTTAACATGAGCTTGCGAATGTACTCCATCATAGATGGCGAGGGTTTTGCGAATATAAAAACGATAGTTTTTGTATTCGTAAAACATACCTTGCTCTTTTATAAACGCAAAAAAACATGGTGAATTTTAATCTAATTTTCACCCTTTAATTGGCATTTTGACACTTTCAATCAACATTTCAATCTTTGTCTTCGATGCGTCTTCGATAGAATTAATAAATGGCAGTAATTTACATATTTTCGCCAATTTGTCTTCGATACGTCTTCGATACGTCTTCGATAAATTTTTATATTTTATATTTTATACAATATTACATTTTTAATATATACATTTGTCGAATAATTAACATTTTCTATAAAATAGTATGATTGAATTAGATAAAAACAGTTTTATAAACATCACGAAAAATAAAAAAAGAACCCTTAAATCAGCTATATATTCGTGTTATAAAGACTTGTTTGATAATGATTACTCAGGTGTTTATATTATGTCATTGGTATTTTCAGAAACAGGTTTAGAGATTTCTCGTAACATTATTTACAGCATAAAGAGAGATAAGAAAGATAATAAAAAAATTGATTGTCTTTTTAAACCAGATTGGAGAGATACATCGAATGGTTTACAAAAGGGCGAAAAAAATGAGCAAAAAATAGATTTGCCTGTACTTAAAAGTTCAATATTAGCCAAAAGAGGTGAGCATAAACTTCCTAAAAATTATCAGAGAAAACCTCATACTTTAACACAGATTAGATACCATGAATCTTTGAAAAATTATAATTTTGAGTATCCTTGGTGTGAGTTGGGAGAAAGGGGTGTTCCTCGACCTACACAGGTTGGAGAAGAGTTTGAAGACAGAATACAATATTTTGAAGATATGAAGGTATACAACTCAATTAATGACGAATATATGATGCCTGATGAATTAAGCGGATTTATAAGTAGAAATCCAAGCATATTTAAAGATTATAGAATTAGTGGTTTTCCGCCGAGTCGTGGCGGCTATCATCCTGACCCAACTATTAATGACACAATTTAACAATCAATAACATAGTAAATGAAACAAATTTTCATAGTCTCTCAGAGCAAGGGTGGTTCGGGCAAGTCGTTTTTCACCACATTAATGGCTCATAAATACGAAGAAGAAACTACGGTGGGCTTTTACGATATGGATAATTCAACGTTGACTTTATCCTCTCAAATAGCTTTTATTAAAAACTTTAAAAACAGAATACTTAAAGCAAGTATTTTAAATGAAAACGGTAGGATTGAAAGGGATAAAATGGTAAAACTTTTTGAAGCATTAGCCGAGGATAAATTTGAAAAAATCTTTATTGATATGGGTGCAACTGAGTCAGACCAATTATATCAATTTTTGCTAAATGATTTAACTTGTGAAGATTTGAAGGAGTTTATGACGGAAATTTCTTGCGATTTATCATTCATTATTCCTGTTTCTGGAAATACAGCAACAAAAGCAACCTCAAATTACGCTAAATTGATGTTCAATTTGGTATCAGACTTTTTCAAAATTTTTATTGTGGAAAATCTTGAATTAACCGATAATGATTCATCAATTGAAATAGGAAATATTTTAGGCGTTGAAGCAGAAACAATAAAATTTGGAAAAACAGAAGGAGACACTGAAAGAGGGAAAAGAGTGGTAAATATGATTAAAGAAGGCAAATCTGCTACAACACTTAACATACTCACCAGAGGGAAAATGAAAAGCCTTCTTGAACCGCTTAATTTCTAAATATACTATGGATGAGTATCAGGTAAATATCGAAAATCTGGATAGATTTATCAGTGCATTTCATGCTCAAACTGGTACAAGATTAGACAGAGATTTAGCAGTGCTTTACTTTGAAATTACGAAAGATAGGAAGGTTGTCATTGAAAGTGTGAATAATTCAAAAGTTGCTGTTGAAACTTTTATGAAAGATGAGAAATCATTTCAAGAAAATGTTTTGAAGGAAATCATTATTTTACAAAAGGGTATGGAAAGTTTACGATTAAAAACCGATGAAAAGAAATCTTCTTTCTCCTCCCTCCTACTTCGTTTGCATCATGGATTAGGATTATCATCAAAAATTATTTTCGGTGGCTTATTAGTCAGTTTCTGCGGTCTAATAGCTTTTTTCAATTATCATATTTATCTTGATTTTGAATCTTTAAAGAAGAATCAAAATTTTTCAAATTCAATTGAAATCGTCAATGGGAAACAATATCACGTGATTAAATTGAAAGATGGTGTTTACGTCAAAAAACAAAAGTTATACATTCCGAAGAAATAGAATTTCCTTATAGTCCCCTTTGTAATAAAAAAGTAGCTAAATGAATAGCTGCTTTTTTTTATGGGTAAATCCATCGTTGAAACTCAACCGAATTAAACTTTACTTTTGGTTCGTTAATTAATCCAATTTGTTTTGCATTAATTAAGGCTTCCTGTTTATTGTGGGCGGTTACAAGTGTGTAACCATCTCTATTCTTGGGAGTTACATAATAGGCACGATATAATCTTATCTTTTTCATTAATTAACTGTTGAATAGTGGTTTTCATTAGAAAAAGAAACAATGCCTTTCACTCCTCCGTCTTGTCCATTATTTTTAATCAAAAAATTATTAATTTCTTCTAATTTCGTGGTTTCAATTTGAAAAGAATGGAAACCATGAAATCTTAAATGCCACGAAGTTTGGTGTCCATTTTGTTTTGACACTTTTCCTTCCCCTGATTTTAAATTTAACTCAATCCATCTTTTGTCAGATTGCAAATGGACAATTTCACCTCCAGCATAGGGATATAATGTAAATTCTTGTTCGGCTCTCATATTAGCCACTTTTAGATTAAAAGATTTGAATTGCATGATATTTGAATTTAAAAATGATGTTTAATTTTAGCAAGTGGACACGATGCCCACTTGCATAATTTTTCGATTATTCAGCTTTATTAGTCTCAAAAAACTGATAGATTCTGAGGTAATAAAAGGCTTCTGATAGTCTTTTTGTCCTTCTCATAAATGTTATCCCTTTATTCTGTTTTCTTACTATAAAGGTACGGCAAGAATAAGTCAATAATTAGAATAACAAACTGACAGTCAAATACTTAAACCCAATTCGTAAACATTAAAATTGCCCCCATTGTAAATAAAAAATTCCACATAGAAAATTTTCTACGTGGAATTAAAAATATATTGAAGAGAATTAATTAACAAACATCCATTACCAATTGCCAATGTTGTTTTCTTAGATATTCAAATGAATAAGTACCATTGTCATTGAGTGCAATTTTGTCTTTATCGACATCAACTTTACAAATACATAAAGGATATGTTCCCTTATGCCAATTAGTACAATGGTTGCAATAATTCAAAGCATCATCAAAATTGGAGTATAAATAGTCTTTTCCACTCCCATCTGCTTCTGAAAGATGAAAATTCCAAACCCCATACATTTGTACTGCATCGGGATTATTAACTATCTTTTTAGGAATACTTAAATCAACCCTTAATGGTACTGTATCTTGGTTAAAACATTCAATTTGAAATAATATCGTTTCGAGGTCATTTTTTTTACAAATATTATTTTGTAAGTTAAAAATCGTATTATGTATTCTGCTTTCTTCTTCTTCCGTCGAAAATGTGGTACTCCAACTTTCTAATTCCTTGACAATTAGTCTTCGTTGAGCATAAATATCTTCAATAGATTTCAATAAAGTGTTCATCGTTAATTTATCAGGTTCAACGCATTTAAAAGTACAATAAAACTGCTTGGAAAAATACAAATTGAGCTTATTTTGGATAATGAAAAAAGATTCAATTTAAGATAAAACCTAAAAATGAAGTATTTATGTTAACATAAACCTAAAACC
>JANXRS010000140.1 GCA_025356745.1 Arcicella sp. | reverse complement strand
GGTTTTAGGTTTATGTTAACATAAATACTTCATTTTTAGGTTTTATCTTAAATTGAATCTTTTTTCATTATCCAAAATAAGCTCAATTTGTATTTTTCCAAGCAGTTTTATTGTACTTTTAAATGCGTTGAACCTGATTATCAGTTACTTGTTGAATTTTGAAGAAATAGTTTGCTACATCAGAATTTGAATCAAGAAGTTTATTAAGGTCTTGTGGCATTACTTCATTAAGTTGAAGTCTTTTTAATAGCAAAACTAATTGTGGCTGAATATCCTTAAAAATAAGATGTTTTAGCGTAGAATATTCTTTTATGACTTCATTAGTCCACTTTTCAAAATCAATGTTGTCAATTAATTCAGTAGGATGATTTCTAATTATCTTTTTTGCAGTATTTGATAGACCAGATGTAATAGCTAAATAGTAATTTAAATTCTGGTTTTCAGGAATAATATTTCCTTCAACAATTTCAAAAAGAACAAGTTTAATTATCTCTTTTGAAACTATGGTTTTATCCAAATTAGACTTATATTTTTTGCACTGAATGATTCCTATATCTTCCCCTTTTAAACTTAAAATTACATCTCTTCCTCGCTCACCAATACCAGACATTAGCGTAACTTTATCAAAAACTGAATTAGGTTGCGAAATCATACTTTGATACAAAAAATAAGTAAGAATCTCAAACTCACGATCACTGAGTGAGTTTAAAGGATAAGGCTCTGAGGTGTAAGATGCTAATTTGGTGATTTTTGCTTGTTCAGCGATTATTTTAGCTTCATTTATGACTATTCTCATGTTTTGTAAAATTTATGATTATTAGTGTAATTGATTATTTCAAAAAAGCCCAAAAATTACCTTAACCCAGTAAAAAACTGATAAACCCCTTTATCCTCGTGCAAATATCGAATCGTAGATCCGTATCAACCCGCAAGTAGTTATGCGTTCTGAGATAAAAACATTTATCAGTTCTTAATACAAATTTATGCCTTTTTTTGTACGTAGAAAATTTAGGAATTTTATTGAAAAATAGTATCAACATTTATAAAAATCAAACAAAAATCCTCTTCCCAGTTTTCGCCGCCTTATAAATTGCCTCAATCACTTTTATATCTTTCATGCCTTCTTCACCAGTGATGTGTGAGGACAATTTTTGATTATCTAAAATCACTTTCCCAATGCCGTCCATTTGGGCAGCTTGTTGGTTAATGTCTGGAAAAATTCAATTCTACTTTTTGCAAAAACGAACGTCGAGAGAAATTTTCCATTTTGTGAGTTGATAATTTGGTAAGTTAGTCGCTTTGATGATATAATAATTACATCAACCCCGCTACCGCCGCCTTAAATTGCTGTCCTCTATCTTCGTAATTCTTAAACAAATCAAAACTTGCACAGGCAGGAGAAAGCAAAACTACGTCTCCCTCCGTTGCCAAATCGGATGATAATTGTACGGCTTTTTGCATACTATCTACCGAAAAAATCATGGGTACTTTCTTTCCAAAAAATTCTAATAATTTTGAGTTATCTTTTCCCATACAAATCAGGGCTTTAACTTTTTGTGTTACTAATTGCTCAATTTGACGGTAATCGTTACCCTTATCCACGCCACCCATAATGAGAATAATCGAGTCATTATAACTTCCCAAAGCATAAAAAACCGAATCCACATTGGTTGCTTTTGAGTCGTTGACATATTGTACGCCCTTAATTTCTCCACAAGGTTCAAGGCGGTGTTCAACACTTTGAAAAGACTTTAATCCAGCGGCAATTTGCTCATTTTCAAGTCCTAACGATTTACAGACCAAGATTGCACATAAAGTATTGATAGCATTGTGATAACCTTTTATCGGCAATTCAGCCACAGGAAAATCAAAGGATTGTTGTTTATATTGAACGTGTAAGGTTTCATTTTGTAAACTTCCACCTTGTTCAACTTCTTGAGTGAGAGAAACGGGTAAACGATTTACTACCAAATCAGTACGTTTTGATAATTCGCCCATTAATGCTTCACTTTCTTGGTAATAAATAAAATCATCGGCAGAGGTCATATTTTGCAAAACCCTAAATTTTGATTCAATATAAGGCTGAAATTCGTAGTTGTATCTATCTAAATGGTCGGGGGTAATGTTCAATAAAATCGCCACATCTGCCTTGAAACTGAAGCAATTATCTAATTGAAAACTGCTGAGTTCCAAGACAAAATAATCGAAAGTATCATTAATTACTTGCTTAGCAAAGCTTTCACCTACGTTACCTGCGAGTCCGATGTTTAGTCCCGCATTTTTCAAGATATGATAGGTTAGCAGCGTTGTAGTGGTCTTTCCGTTGCTTCCTGTGATGGCAATAATTTTCGCTTTCGTATAGCGTGAGGCAAACTCAATTTCAGAAATTACAGGAATTCTGAGCGAATGCAACTTCTTAACTAACTCAACTTTATCGGGAATTCCTGGACTTTTGATAACTTCGTTGGCATCCAAAATTTTTGCTTCGGTATGTTCGCCTTCTTCAAAAGATATTTCATTTTGAGAAAGGATTTCTTTGTATTTATCCGATAACATTCCTTTATCCGAAAGGAAAACCTCAAAGCCTTTTGCTTTTGCTAATAATGCCGATCCAACGCCACTTTCTCCTCCCCCTAAGATTACTATTTTTTTCATCGTTAATTTTTTGTTTTACAATGCAATATAAATAATAAGCGGTGGATTTGGTATTGGTAATTTATGATTTGAGAATAATTAATAATAATCAATCTGATAATGAGGAGTTTAAGATTACCTAAAAGAAAAAAGCGGTCGTCTGAATGAATCAAACGACCGCTTATTGAGGATTAATTTAAACTACATTTCGTTCAGATTACTTTTATTTCTACTGTAAATAAAATAAACGCCTAAACCAATTGCCATCCAAACCAAAGCAAATTGCTGTGCTTTACTATCTAAAAGTGACATTAAAGCAACGTTAGTAATGATTCCCAGAGGAGCAACAATCATCAAAAGTGGGGTTTTGAAAGGACGTTCACGGTTGGGTTCACGCTGACGAAGAATCAAAACTGCTAAACAAACCATGGCAAAAGCAAATAACGTTCCGAAACTCGTCATATCACTCAAAACACCGATTGGCGTGAATGAGGCTACTAATGAAACAACTAAACCCACTAAAATAGTACTTTTCCAAGGAGTTTGAAAATTTGGGTGGATTTGACGGAAGAATTTTGGCAATAAACCATCTTTCGCCATACCTAAAAATACACGAGTTTGTCCTAACATCATCACTAACATTACAGAAACTAAACCAATCGTTGCTGCTGTAGTAATAATAAATACTGCCCAACGCTGACCAACTTTATCAAATGCAAAAGCAACTGGAGCTTTTAAGGCATCTCCTGTAATATCTTTATAATTTAACATACCAGTCAAAACTAATGACACTAAAATGTATAATACCGTACAAATTGCTAAGGATGCAATAATTGCAAATGGAATATCTTTTTTAGGATTAATTGCCTCTCCTGCTGAAGTAGAAACTACGTCAAAACCGATATAGGCAAAGAAAATAGCGGCAGCACCACTCAAAATACCTTTGATACCATACGCCTCTTTTACTGAACCATCAGCGTGTGTTACCATTTCTGGTTCTGGAATAAAGGGATGCCAGTTATCAACATTTATATAAAATACACCCACAACAATTATAAATAGAATAGCAGAAAGTTTAAGAATTACAATCAAATTATTCGTATTTGTTGCTTCTTTGATACCTTTTACCAAAATCCAAGTAACGAGCCAAGTGATTAAAAATGCAGGTAAATTAAAAGAAAAACGAGCTGGTTCTAAGTGATTATCAAGGGCATATTTAGGAGCTGTAAATGGGTCATTTGTCAGATAGTAGGGTATGGATATACCAAAAAGATGCAGTAGCTTATTAAAATATCCTGACCAA
>JANXRS010000137.1 GCA_025356745.1 Arcicella sp. | reverse complement strand
GTTTTAGGTTTATGTTAACATAAATACTTCATTTTTAGGTTTTATCTTAAATTGAATCTTTTTTCATTATCCAAAATAAGCTCAATTTGTATTTTTCCAAGCAGTTTTATTGTACTTTTAAATGCGTTGAACCTGATTATTGTTTTACCCTTAAACATGACAAGAAATAAGCATTACAACCTAAGAAATCAATTAATTAACGGGATTAATATTCAAAAGCATCTTTTTATAGATTCCTGTTTATTGTTAACTGTTATCTGTTTATTGTTTTCAAATTGTCGTCAAAAAAACGATAGTTCAGACTTTGTTCCGAAGCCAAAAGGGTATAATCGGATAGATTTACCAGTGGCTCAATATCAGCAAATGACTGAAAATCATCCATTCAACTTTGAATATTCCACACAAGCGATACTGAAACCTGACACCGTTCGTTGGGCTGAACCGCATTGGATGTATGTGTATTATCCTGCCTATCATGCAATGATTCAATTGACTTATAAAGATTTGGGAGGAGATAAAAATAAACTTTCAAAGTTGATTGATGATGCTCATAAATTGGCGGCTAAACATAATCAAAAGGCTTATTCGATTCAGGATTTGTTGCTAAAAACACCTTCTGGCAAAACCGCAATGTTGATGGAATTGGATGGTGAAGTACCAACGTATTTGCAGTTTTATACAACTGATTCAACAAAACATTATTTGCGAGGAGTTTTGTATTTTGATACCTCTCTGAAAAGTGATTCACTCGCTCCCGTGATTGATTATTTGAAGAAAGACGTAATAAAATTATTAAATACTTTGGAATGGAAGAAATGATATTTAAGAAGTAAATAAATCAAAGTCAGAGGCTTGCAACTTCTGACTTTTTCTATTTTTACGAATTTTAAATTTAGTAGAGAACTATTGTTTGAATTTTGAAATTATACCTTTACAACTCATCAACAAAAACATGAAAAAAATCTTGGTAATTTTATTGATTTTGACGTTTCAAAGTCAATTTTCAATGGCACAAACTACTCGTTGGCGCGCAAATATTCAAATAGAAAGTGGTACTTTACCATTTGGTTTAGAAATTCATAAAAAAGCTGATAGAACGTTCCAAGTTTATATCTTGAATGCTTCTGAAAAGTTTCAGACCGATGATGCCGTGCTTTCGGGTGATTCATTAATAATTCCAATTTCGCTTTTTGATGCTGAAATAGTTACTAAAATGACTGATAAAAACCTTACAGGAATATTCCGAAAAAATAAAGGTAGAAAATCATTTGTTCAGGTACCTTTCAAGGCTTCATTGGGTTACGATTTTAGATTCGTTCCTACGCAAAAAACACCTCAGAAAGTAAATGTACAAGGAAAATGGGCGACTAATTTTATTAATCCTATCACAAAAAAATCATCGTTTTTAGTGGGTGTTTTCGAGCAGAAAGGGAATGTTGTAACAGGTTCATTTTTAACCACCACGGGCGATTATCGTTATATGGATGGAAATCTGGTGGGAGATAGTTTATTTCTTTCAACCTTTGATGGGTCACACACATTTTTGATGAAAGCGAAAATTACGGGTAAAAAAATGACGGGAAAATTTAGCGATTCGGTAATTGGATTTAAGAATATTGAAGCTCAAAAAGATGATAAAGCCGAATTACCCGATGTGAAAAAAATGACTTATTTGAAAGATGGTTTTGATAAATTAAACTTCACTTTTGCGAACGAAAAAGGAGAGAAAATTTCGCTTTCGGATGATGCCTACAAAGGTAAAGTTATAATTGTTCAGATACTTGGTTCTTGGTGTCCTAATTGTATGGATGAAAGTAATTATTTGGCTCCATTCTATAAAAAAAATAAAGCCAAAGGTTTAGAAATTATTGGCTTAGCCTACGAAAAGAATTTGGATGCTGAATTCTTTAAAACAAAAATGAGCCTCCTCCGTAAGCGTTTTGGTATTGAATATCCACTCTTGCAAGCAGGCATAAATAGTTCCGAAAGTGCTTCTGAAAGTTTGCCGATGTTGAACAAAGTTATTGGTTTTCCAACAACAATAATTATTGATAAACAAGGCAAAATTAGGGAAACCCATTCAGGTTTTTCAGGCCCTGGAACAGGTAAATATTATACCGAATGGGTGACAGATTTTGAAAGATTAATGGATAAACTTTTGGCAGAATAGACGTTAATTACTGATTATTAATTAACAGAACTAGGTATTTGAAAACTAATAATTGGGATAACTTACTACTCCACAAATAATCTTATAAAATGTCCAAAGACCAAAAACTAATTCTTTATTTACTGGCTTGCGTGCAGTTTACCAACATCATGGATTTTATGATTATGATGCCGATGGGACCAATTTTGATGAAAGCCTTTGACATTACTGCTCGTGAATACAGTTTTTTGGTTTCTGCTTATTCACTTAGTGCTGGAATCTTTGGATTTATTGCCGCCTTTTTCGTGGATAAATTCGACCGTAAAAATGTTCTTACCATTGCTTATGTGGGCTTATTGGTGGGAACATTTGCTTGTTCAATGGCGCCAACTTACACAATGTTGATGCTTGCCCGTATTGTTGCTGGTATTTTCGGAGGCGTATTAGGTTCGCAAGTTATTGCCATTGTTGGCGATACTATCAGTTATGAACATCGTGCCGAGGGAATGTCAATCATTATGGCAGCTTTCTCAACGGCTTCCGTTTTGGGTGTTCCATTGGGAATGTATTTAGCTTCCACCATTAGTTGGCACATTCCTTTTGTGTTTGTTGTGGCGGTTGGATTTGTAAATTTATTATTGATTTACAGGTTCTTGCCAAGTCTGCGAGGACATATCAATCAGTCTTTAATTAAGCCAAGTCCTTTTGCTGTTTTAACTAATATTTGGAAAGATTCCAACCAAATGAGGGCTTTAGGCTTGTCGGTAATTATTATGTTTGGACATTTTTGTACGATACCTTCTTTAAGTCCATATTTGACCTTAAACGTAGGAATGTCTATCGATAATGTTTCCTTAATTTACTTAGTAGGTGGAGCAATTACTATTTTCAGTGCAAGAGTTGTTGGCAGAATTGCCGACCAAAAAGGTAAATATTTCATTTTTGCAATTTGCGGAACATTGTTTTTAATTCCCGTATTTTTAATGACTCATTTGCAATCAGGAGCAAGTTTGATGTTAATACTTTTTATAACTTCCCTGTTTTTTTTATTTGCTAATGGACGCACAATTACTATGCAAGCCATTGTTTCAGGCGTTGTCAATAATGAACAAAGAGGAGGATTCACTAGTATTAATTCTTCGATGATACAATTGGGTTCGGGTGCTGCTTCATTTGTTGGAGGATTAATAGTGGAAAAAGCCTCAAATGGAACATTATTGCATTATGAATGGGTTGGATATATGTCAATATTCTTTATGATTACAGGTATTATTTTAGGCAAATACATTAAACCTGTTGCAAGTTAGACTTCATTCGTTTAGTTAATTTATCACATTTCCACAAATTTAGTTGAATCAAATTCGTCATAATCAATAAATCCCCTTTTTTCTTTCCGTTTCCATCATACCGCCCTAACTTTGTGCAATTTTTAAAATCAGTTTAGTATTATATTTAAAATTGTAAATAAAATGAGTTTAACAGTATCGCTCGCCGACCGCATTAATGCACTTGAAGAGTCAGCAACCCTCGGGATGACAAAAAAAGCCCGTGAACTTGCCGCTTTGGGACACAAAGTTATTAGCTTATCCGTAGGTGAACCCGATTTCAAAACTCCAAAATACATTTGTGATGCCGCAAAAAAAGCAATTGATGATGGTTTTCACGGATATTCGCCCGTTGCTGGATATCCTGACCTTCGTAAAGCGATTGCCGATAAACTTAAGCGTGACAATAATGTAGAGTGGAATCCAGAAAATATTGTGGTTTCAACGGGTGCAAAACATACGCTTGCCAACGTGATTGCTACTTTGGTGAATCCAAAAGAAGAGGTTTTGATTTTTGCTCCGTATTGGGTATCCTACTCTGAAATGGTGAAATTAGCGGAGGGAACATCCGTAATTGTGGAAGGTGCTTTTGATAATAATTTCAAAGTTACCCCCGAGCAATTTGAAGCTGCTATTACGCCAAAAACGAAATTGGTAATGTTTGCATCGCCAAATAATCCAACGGGATCCGTTTATACAGAGGCTGAATTGAGAGCTATTGGGGCAATCGTTGCAAAGCATCCAAATATATTTATAATGGCGGATGAAATTTATGAATATATTAATTTTACGGAAGAAGGTCATTTCTCGATTGGTTCAATTCCAGAAATTAAAAATCAGGTTATTACGGTAAATGGTGTGGCAAAAGGACACGCCATGACAGGTTGGAGAATTGGATTTATGGCAGCAGCCAAATGGATTGCTGAAGGAGTTGAAAAATTGCAAGGACAAGTAACGTCTGGAACAAATTCAATTGCTCAAAAAGCGGCTGTTGTGGCATTTAATGGTCCTTTGGACGAAGCTTATAAGATGAAAGTAGCGTATGACCGTCGTCGTAAATTGGTTGTAGGCTTGTTGCGTGAAATTACAGGATTTAAAGTAAATATGCCAGATGGAGCATTTTATGCATTCCCAGATATTAGTTATTACTTCGGGAAATCGGACGGAACAACGTTAATTAAAGATTCTGACGATTTTTGTATGTGGTTGTTGGAAGGTTCTTTTGTAGCAACGGTGGCGGGTTCAAGTTTTGGAGCTCCTAACTGTATGCGTATTTCAACGGCTGCTGCTGATGAACAACTAGTTGAGGCTTGTGAACGCATAAAAAATGCAGTAGCACAACTTAAATAGATTTTTAGGTATGATTGATAAGGTCATAGTTCGTAAGTATAAGGTAAAAAAATGGGAACTTAATTTATTAAGTTCCCATTTTTTTACCTTATACTTAAAAAATTACTTCTTCAACAAACAAGCCATGTAAAAACCATCATACCCATCCGTTGTGGGCGATGTTCTACGTTCCGCTAAAAGCTCCCAAGAATCTGGTTGTTCGATTAATAATCTTTGAATATGTGCTTCACTTTCAGAAGGTAACAAACTGCAAGTGGCAAAAACCATTTTTCCTCCTTTTTTCAACATGGTTGAATATTCCGATAAAATTTTCCATTGAATTCTTCGTAAATTATCAATAAAAGCAGGCGTGAGTTTCCATTTTGCATCAGGATTTCTACGGATTACCCCTAAACCTGAACACGGCACATCTAACAATAATCTATCAGCACTACCTTCGAGGCTTAATAAAGTTTTAGCATCAATTAATTTGGTTTCAATATTATCAACACCATTTCGTTTTACTCGCTTCAAAAGTTCCGCCAGTTTTCTTTCCTCCACATCCATCGCTATAACTCGACCTTTATTTTGCATCAATGCCGCAAGATGCAATGCTTTTCCGCCCGCACCTGCACACGCATCAATTACTCGCATTCCTAACTTTACGTCCAAAAAAGGAGCGACTAACTGAGAAGCAGCATCCTGTACTTCAAAAAAACCATTTTTATAAAGCTCAGTTTTGGAAATATTACTCCGTTTTTGGAGGATTAAGGCATCGGGTAATTCACCTAAAACGGTTGTTTCAATATTGATTTCATTCAATAAATCTTGTAAAGCCTTTTGAGTAGTTTTTAAGGTGTTAGCACGTAAAACTACGGGAGCTTGCTGGTTTAAAGCCTTGATTTCTTCCGACCATTTATCCGAACCTAATTCTGATTCGCCCATCGCATCAAGCCAATCTGGAACGGATTCACGGATTTTTCGGATTTGTTGTGCTTCTTGATAATGAGCTAATACTTTTGAAGCATCTAATTTTTCAAATTCTTCCCATTTAGGTAATAATTCTTCCGCTTCAGATTCATTTTTAATAATTAACCAAGCCCCTATAATTTGCCAATAATTGGTATCAGTTAAATTGTTTTCCGACAAATCAGTCACATAAAGGGCTAAACGCCAGTTTCTTACTATTTCGTAAGCGGTTTCTGCAATAAAATTTCTATCACGACTTCCCCATTGTTTATTCGATTTTAAGGTTTCTTCAATCACACGGTCAGCCTGACGAGGATTTTCTGGAAGGAATATTTCTTGTAATACCTTGACGGTTGCCAAAACTAAGGGACGATGGAGACGCATTTTTTAACTAAATTAATAATGAACAATGATCAGTGATTCTGATTTAAGGCAAATTTCGGGAAATTTAGCGAGAAAGACGAATAGGAGAGGAGTTTAGAATTTTATAAATATATTTTGAAAAATAAACTGATAATTTTTCAACTATGAAACAAAAGTATATTGATTGACGTTTTACTGATATGTTACTTGAAAATAACAAAAAAGCCACGCTTCCCAGTGTGGCTTTTTTGTTTGTAATTAATTCAATTAAATTGAAAAACGAACGCTATTTTTATCTTTTATCGAACAACCATCAAAGCCTTTACCAAAGGTTCAGCCCCCGTATCAACCTTTACAAAATATCTTCCAGAAGCCATATTGCTCACATTTATGCGTACTTGCGTGCGTGAGAGTCGGGTTGGGTTAGTATTAAAACTACGTCCGTAAGCATCCGTGACGATTAATTCCGTATTATTTCTAGCAAAAGCATCGGATTCAATAATGGTTTCCGTTTGAGCTGGATTTGGAAAAATATTCAAATCTACCAAAGGTGCTTCCGCTTCACTTCTTAATATTTTTGTGTTCTTGAAAATTGGCGATGGGTCAAAGGTCTTATCCAACAAAACTGCCTTCACCGACGCATCACTCGCTCCCATCCAATCTTTCAGAACGGCAGCATATACTTGTCTAAAATCAGTTTGTAAAGTTATATTGCTATCTTTCAGAGCTTTTAAGTCAGGGTTTTTACCTATAATTTGGGTTTTTACAGCATTACCAAAAACAAATAAAGGCGATGCCCAACCATGGTCAGTTCCTTTGCTTCCGTTTGAAATAGCCCGTCTTCCAAATTCTGAAAAAGTCATCCCCACCACTTTATCTTGCGTGCCTTGTGCTTTCAAATCATCCATAAAAGCGGTGATTCCTTCCGACACTCTTTGCATCAAGGTAGCGTGATTTCCTGTGGAATTATCGGTTGCACTTACTTGGTCAGCGTGAGTATCAAATCCACCAATTGTTACATAATAAATCTTTGTCTGCAAACCTCCGTGAATCAACCTCGAAACGATTTTCAACTGGTCTGCCAAAGAATTATTGGTTGGATAGGTTACCAAATTTTTGCCCTTTCCAGCCGCTACTTTCAATTGTCCTGCATAAGCAAAAGAGGAAGTTTGTTGTTGACGAACAAAAGCAGTATATTTTCCTCCTGCCGTATTTGGCAAAGGACTTGGACTAATGTTAGGTTTATCTCCAACGATTCTTGCAAAAGTATCAGGGTCTTGAATCGCAATGGCAGAGGTAATAGAAGCGGTATTAAAAACAGTCGCCGAAATAGAAGAAATTTGAATCGCTAAAGGGTCTGGATTTGTTGTACTTGGATAATTATCTGGAAAACTTGGATAACGGTCACTCACGTATCTACCTAACCAACCTGAGTTAGAAAGTTTATCAGAATCAACCGCTGTAAACCAAACATCGCTGGCTCGAAAATGTGAAAAACTTGGATTTGGATAACCCGCTGAATGAACAATTGAGAGTTTTCCTTCGCTGTAAAGTCTCTGTAAACCCGTCATAGAAGGATGTAAGCCAGTTTGTGGCGTATCTTTTAGTTTTAGAATTTTGCTTTCAGGAATGGCAATATTTCCCCTAAGAGCAGCAGAAGAATAAGTGGCATACTGGTCGAGTGGAATGACCATGTTTAGGCCATCATTACCGCCAGCTAATTGAATTACAACCAAAATGTTGTCATTTGCATCCGCAACATCCAACATGGCTTTCATGAAAGGCGTGGTTGCTTGGGTATGTGCTTTCGCTCCGAAGCCGTCGAGAATCAAGGGTAAAAAGAAGGATGCGGAGGTATATTGTATAAAATCTCTACGTTTCATAAGATTTTGGAATTTGTCAATAATTTTGAGGAGGTATTCTAAGTTATCAATTATTAATCAGGTTCAACGCATTTAAAAGTACAATAAAACTGCTTGGAAAAATACAAATTGAGCTTATTTTGGATAATGAAAAAAGATTCAATTTAAGATAAAACCTAAAAATGAAGTATTTATGTTAACATAAACC
>JANXRS010000136.1 GCA_025356745.1 Arcicella sp. | reverse complement strand
GTTTTAGGTTTATGTTAACATAAATACTTCATTTTTAGGTTTTATCTTAAATTGAATCTTTTTTCATTATCCAAAATAAGCTCAATTTGTATTTTTCCAAGCAGTTTTATTGTACTTTTAAATGCGTTGAACCTGATTTTTAATGAAAAATTTGCAACTTTTGTGAGACATCTACAAATTTACGTAAGAATTATCACTTCCGCTCTCTACACGCTACAATAGCGTATTCCTTACAGAAGTTACCCGCCATAAATGATGCTTTAAAATATTAAGATTTATATATAAATTTTACTTTATCTTGTTTTATTCGTCTTGAATCAAGATGGATATTGCTATTTACTATATGTATATCGCTTCGCATTTTGTTAAAACCCCGTATATATTTGTCCATTAAATTAAACCCCATTAGCACCTAATTTGCTTTTCTAACAACAATAATGAAGAAACTCAACTTTTTACTGCTTTCAGTAGTAACACTCAGTTTGGTCAGTACTGTGGCAATCGCCCAAAATGACTTACCGTCTAACGCCGTTAATGGCAAATGTTATGCGAAATGTTTGAAGCCTGCCCAGTTTACAACGAAAACTGAGCAGTACGTAACTAAAGAAGCTGGAAAGACCCTTGAGGTTGTTCCCGCAGCAATGGGCAAAGAAACCCAATCAATCCTTGTGAAAGAGGCTGCTAAGCGTTTGGAAATAATTCCTGCGACTTACAAGACCGTTTCAGAGCAAGTATTGGTAAAAGAAGCTGGTAAAATAGTAACTGTTGTTCCTGCGGTTTATAAAACAGAAACAGAAAGTTATTTAGTAAAACAGGCTTCTAAGCGTTTGGAAGTAATTCCTGCAACTTACAAAACTATTACAGAAAATATATTCTTGGGTGGTTGCCCTACAGGTTCTTTTCTGGCAGGCACTTGGGATAATACTCGTAAAGCATTTGTTGGAATAGACGGCTCAGTGGTTTCGGGAAGTCCTTGTAAGAAACAAGAAGTCGTTCCAGCCGTATTGAAGTCAGAAACTGAGCAATATATTTCTAAGGCAGCATCGAAAACTTATATAGTTATTCCTGCGGTTTATAAAACTGAAACTGAGCAATATGTAGTGAAACCTGCCTACTCACGTGTGGAGATTATTCTTGCTGAATATAAAACTGCTTCTGAGCAAGTTTTAGTGAAAGAAGCTTCAAAAGTATTGACAGTTATTCCAGCAACTTTCAAGAAAATGCCAGAGCAACGTTTAGTAAAAGATGCTTCAACTGTTTTGGCGGCTCAACAATTTGGTTATAAACCAATGTCTGAGCAAGTTTTAGTAAAAGAGGCTTCTAAGCGTTTAGACGTTGTTCCTGCAACTTACAAAACGGTAACTGAGCAACTGGTGTTGAAAGAAGCATCAACTACTTTAGTAACAACACCTTCAGTGTATGAAACGGTCACAGAAAGAATCAAAATTCGTGATGAATATACTAAATATGAAAGAGGTAAGGCTGACCCAGGTTGTTTGTCTGCAAACCCAGATGATTGTCGTATTCTTTGTTTAGTGACAGTTCCTGCTGAATATAAGACAATTACTAAACAAGTATTGAAAGTTCCTGCTGGAACCAAAGAACTTATAACTCCTGCTCAATATCAAACTATTACAAAGCAAGTTATAGCTACTCCAGCATTAACCCGTGAAACAGTAATTCCTGCTGAATATATAACTTTTACTAAACAAATGGTCGTTGTTCCTACGGCTGGAAACGATGCAAATGCTATTGCTATGTTTGCTACTTCAACTGCGATTGCTGCTCAATATGAGACTATCATTCGTGAAGTTGTTGATCAACCTGCTCGTGTAACTGAAAAAGAAATTCCTGCTGAATATAAAACTATTACAAGAACTATTTTAGCAAAAGCTGCTTCTTCTCGTGAGACTACTATTCCTGCTGAATATGCTACAATCACTAAACAAGTTTTAGTAAAAGATGCAGAAGCGAAAGAGCAACCAATTACTGCTCAATATGCAACTCGCACTAAGCAAGTAGTTGTTTCTCCTGCAACAGTTCGTTTATTGGATGTTCCTACGCCATGTACAACTCTTGGAGATGGTAGTGTTGCTGGAAGCGTAACAGGCAAATTAGCTGGTGGTGGTTCATGTTACCAAACGATTACTAAGCAAATTGTGGCAACTGCTGCTACAACTCGTGAAATCGAAGTTCCTGCCCAGTATGCCACTCGTACTAAGCAAGTATTGCTTTCTGCTGCTTCAACAAAAGTAACCGACACGCCTGCCCAATACGCAGCTCGTACTCGTCAGGTTGTGGGTAGTATTGCTGCCACTCGTGAAATTGAAATTCCTGCGGAATTCAAAACTATTACGAAAACAGTGGTTAAATCGGCGGCAAAAACTACTGAAACTACGATTCCTGCTGAATATGGTTCTTATACTACTACTGCTCAAACATCGGGTAATTCTTATGCTGAGTGGATAGAAATTCTTTGTGACCAAAACTTGACCACTGCGATGATTATCCAAATTCAGAAAGCATTGAAAGCAAAAGGATATGACCCAGGTCCAATTGATGATATTATCGGAACAAGAACTAAGGCGGCTATCTCACAATTTCAAAAAGATAAAAATTTAGCAACTGGAAACTACCGAAGTATTGAAACGTTGAAAGCATTGGAGGTAATGAACTAATACTTTTGATTTGCTACTTTGAGAAAGAAAAAGATTTTGATGCGTTGGTAACAAGTTTATAACTCCATAGATAGCATAAGCGAAATAGACTTGATAGAAATTTTAAGTAAAAAAGCCCTTTAGCTATAGTTTAAAGGGCTTTTTTATATTTAAATATTTTTACTTATTTTTAATGTGTTTCAGGAAAATCTAAATTTAACAATTTCTTAACATTGGAGGAACACAAGAAACCTACCTTTGTGGCTAAATACCAATATGAACAATCTTCAATCTTGAAAATGTAACAATTTAAAAATGACCAAGTGTATAACTAAGGTTACTCATTTTCAAATTATTTAATATTTATCATTTTCCAATTTTCAAACCAAAACCACAATGTTCGGACTCGAAACATCTTTGTTTATCCTTCTCTTTTTATGTTTATTTTTAGCCTGTGCCTTTGAATTCGTGAACGGATTTCATGATACTGCCAATGCTGTTGCCACCGTTATTTACACCAATTCTTTGAAACCTACACAAGCCGTAGTGTGGTCTGGGTTTATTAATTTTTTAGGTTTGTTGACAGGTGGTGTAGGTCTAACGATGTCAATTATTGGACTATTGCCCACGGAGTTACTGATTGATCCTAATATTTACCATGCGATGTCTTTGGCACTTTCCATGTTGCTTTCAGCCATTATCTGGAATTTGGCAACTTGGTATTTTGGTATTCCTGCTTCATCTTCCCATACATTGATTGGTTCAATTATTGGCGTTGGCGTTGGTTATGCCCTTTTACCAGAGAATAACAAAGGAATATCTACCGTAAATTGGGATAAGGCAATCGAAATTGGTCAAGCCTTATTAGTTTCACCACTTTTTGGTTTTGCCGTTGCCATTGTTTTAATGTATATCTTGAAAAAATCAATTAGTAATAAAGACATCTTTAAAGAACCTAAGAAAGATACGCCTCCCCCAATATGGGTTCGTGCTATTTTAATTACGACTTGTACCTTGGTAAGTTTCTTTCACGGACGTAATGATGGACAGAAAGGAATTGGTTTAGTAATGTTGGTACTTATTGCTTTTCTACCCCATTATTTTGCTATCAATACTGAAGTTGATCCATTCAAATTGCAAAGTGAAGTAGCCGTTGTTCAGACGATTGTAACTAAGATTGATACGAATAAATTGTCTGTTACAGAGAAAGAAAGTTATAGCAAAGTGATGAAAGGTGTGAAAAGTTTAAAGGAAATTTTTGCTGATAAAACCTTGAATGCTAAAACTTTAACGGTGGAAAAGAAATTAGAAATTCGTAAAGATGTCTTGAATATTAACAAATACACCAAGAAATTAATGGAAAGTGATGCCGTTACCTTGAGTGCTGACGATAAGAATACGTTAAAAATGGCTACGGCAGGAAAGAAACCTTCGTTTTTTACTTTCGGAAATTCAAATAGTGGTTTGTCTTCTTTAACAGACTTTGCTCCGCAGTGGGTAATGTGGATGATTGCTTTATCATTAGGTTTGGGAACGATGATTGGTTGGAAACGTATTGTGGTAACGGTAGGAGAGAAGATTGGAAAGCAACACCTTACGTATGCACAAGGTGCTTCTGCTGAGTTGGTTGCCGCTATTACAATTGGTTTGGCTACGGCTTATAAATTACCAGTTTCAACAACTCACGTTTTATCTTCGGGTATTGCAGGTTCGATGGTTGCCTCAAAAGGAATCAAAAATTTACAGGGCGGAACAATCAAGAATATTGCCTTGGCTTGGGTTTTGACTTTGCCTGTAACCATCTTATTATCAGCTACTTTATTTTATATTTTACGTACCCTTCTTGGGTAAAACTGCCTCACTAACTCCCAAAGGAGAATTAAACTATTCTCCTTTGGGAGTTAGTGAGTTTATTAATTAGCTTACGAGTACCAACTACCAATATAGAAAATCAATTATTTAATGAAAACTTTCAAGGGACTTTTATGTCTAATGGCTACTTGTGCTATTAGCCTATCCACATTTTGCCAAAATCCAATCTCAGAGCCTAAACAAGAAGTGAAAAAAGAGGCTCATCTACCCAAAAAATGGTACGATAAAATCTCATTAAGAGGGTACGTACAAATACGATACAATCGGCTTTTAGAAACCAACTCCCAACTAAAATGTGAGCAATGTGATAGATCTTGGGGCGAAAATGGTGGTTTTTTTATCCGTCGTGGGCGTTTAGTCTTTTCAGGTGATATTTCAGACCGTTTGTATATTTATATTCAACCTGATTTTGCTTCAAGCGTCAGTAATTCATTTCAACATAGTTTTCAGCTTCGTGATGCTTATTTTGATTTAGCACTTGATGCAAAAAAAGAATATCGTTTGCGTTTTGGACAAAGTAAAGTTCCTTACGGTTTCGAGAATATGCAATCGTCTCAGAATCGTTTGGCTCTCGACCGTGCCGATGGAACAAATAGCCCAGTTGCAAATGAGCGTGATTTAGGAGTATTTTTCTTTTATGCTCCTGCCGAAATCCGTGAACGCTTCAAATATTTAGTAAGTTCAGGTTTGAAAGGAAGTGGCGACTATGGCGTTTTTGCCTTCGGTGCATACAACGGACAAAATGCTAATAAAGCTGAATTGAACAACGAGCCACATATTGTTTCAAGAATTTCATATCCATTTAAACTGAAATCTGGACAAATTATTGAAACTGGAATTCAAGCATATACGGGTAAATTTGTTATTGAGAAAACAGCTATTAAAAACAAAGCAACAGATGTTCAATATATAGACCGTCGAGTGGCAGCAAGTTTGATTATTTACCCACAACCCTTTGGTTTTCAAGCAGAATATAACGTTGGAGAAGGTCCAGAGTTTAATCCTGTTACTATGAAAACAGAGATAAAACACTTGAATGGCGGGTATGCACAAGCAATGTATAGAAAGAAAATAGGTGAAAATCATATTACACCATTCGTGAAATATCAATATTATAACGGAGGAAAAAAACACGAAATTGATGCTCGTAGATATATCGTAAAAGATGTGGAAATTGGTGCGGAATGGCAATTAAAAGATTATTTTGAATTAACGGCTATTTATACAATTTCGGATAGAACTTTTGAAGATGCCGTTTTACCGATAAATAATCAGACAGGTAATTTATTGCGTTTACAAGCTCAGTTTAATTTCTAAGAATTGTTCTTTCAAGATTTCAGAATCCTTATAAAGTGTAGTAGCTTTATAGGGATTTTTATTTGAATAATTTTATATAAAATGATAAAGAAAATTCAATAATATGCTTAATATGGGCTATCTATAATCAACCTTTTGCCCAATCTTCAAGAGAGTGTATTCACAACAATATCCAATAAAAGAGGCACAATCCAATTGAAATATGCCTCTTTTGTTGGTAATTACTAAATGAAATTTGAATTCCTACTGGAAAACTCGAATATAATCAACTACTAATTGCTGTGGTAAAACTGTCGTTCCATCGGGTTTTCCAGGCCAATTGCCTCCAACAGCTAAATTGATAATAAAAAAATATTCTTCTTGAAATTCACTGAGTCCTGCGGGAGTAGTATCAATTACATGAAATTGTACATTATCTAAATACCATACGATTTTCTTTGCATCCCAAACAATTGAAAACACATGAAACTCATCATTAAACACTCCCGAAGCCAATTTTGTATTACCTCCGTATTGGGCGTGACTACCGTTATTATCCCAATGAGCTGTTCCATACGTAGTTTTATCGCTTCCATTGCCTGAACTGCCCCCAACCATTTCCATAATATCAATTTCACCGCATTTAGGCCAATTGACGGTAGTTATATTTTTCCCTAACATCCACAAAGCGGGCCAAATACCTTGTCCTTTTGGCAATGCTGCCCGAATATCAACCCTACCGTATTTAAAATTGTATTTATTTTGAGTTGTTAGTCTTGAAGAAGTATAAATTTGATTACCAGCCGACTCATTTTTGGCTTGTATAATTAGATAACCGTCTTTAACGCTTGTATTTTCTTTTTTATAACTTTGTAATTCATTATTTCCCCAACCATTATTATTTCCCAATTCATAGTTCCAAAAAGTCTCATTCAAGCTCGTTCCATCAAATTCGTCCGCCCAAACCATTTTTAAATTGGCATAAGTGGCAGGGGTTGTATAACCTTTAGGGGGAATGATAGAAGTAGGAGCTTTGTTGGCTCTATCGTCGTCGTCATCTGAGTTTGCTACGTAGCCAATGGGTTGTTCGCAAGCATCGTAAGAGATAGCTTTATTACCTTTGCCATCTCCGTCAGCATCTTGATACCACGTTTTTTTAACGCAAGGTTCATCCCCTTTACAGGAAAGATTCAATACTGTAAGTAAAGATAATAGAATGATTAAATTGAGATTGATACGCATATTTTTCATGTTATCTTTTGATTTAAAGTTTTGTTATAAAATGTATGTGTCGGAAAATGTTAAAATAATAAAATTATTTTAACATTTTATCTAAAGTTTCCTTTATTCTCTCCGTTTCGCTTGGTCTTGGAGCGTTGTCGTCCACCACATTTCCGTTGGAATCCATTAAAACGTACCTTGGAATTGAACTGATATTAAACTTCGTAGGGATTTCAGAACTTGAAGGATTTGGAAGTACAAAACTATGCCCATCGGGCAAGGCAAAATTCTTATTTGCCGAAGCCCAAGCATCTTTATCTTCATCAAGTGAGATATACACAAAATTGACTCCCTTTGCGGTATATTCTTCTCTCAAAGCCTGTGAAGAAGGCATTTCACCTTTACAAGGTCCGCACCAACTCGCCCAAAAATCAATGTAAGTTACTTTGCTTTTATTGGTAATATCCTTAAAATCCACGATTTTACTATTGGCATCCTCCAAAGAAGTAGGCGTTAAATTATTTACTGCTGCCGTAGTTGTTAAGCTATCAGTGGAAGCTGTTTCTGCTGGTTTTTTTGAGGTGCATTTTGAGAAAATGATTGTTGAAGCAAGAGCAAATAGAATGAAGGATTTTTTCATGATTTTTGATTGGGGATGATTTTGATTTAAAATTACAGAAAATTCTAAAAATTCTCACATAATAGTATGCACGCATACTATTATTATTTACTTTCGTGTTCTAATTTGATAATCTAAAAAACTCATTAACAAATGAACGTAGCCTATATTTATGATGCCGTCCGCACGCCAAGAGGTCGTGGAAAATCTGACGGTTCGTTACATGACATTCAACCTGTGTCGTTGGCTCAACAAGTTTTGGAACAACTCCGTGATCGTAATAATCTGGATACCAGTCTAATAGATGACGTTATTATGGGTTGCGTTACGCCAATTGGTGAGCAAGGAGCAGATATTGCTCGCACGGCTGTAATTGCGGCAGGTTATGATCAACGGGTTGCGGGTGTGCAAGTAAACCGTTTTTGTTCATCAGGTTTAGAAGCCGTTAATATGGCGGCGGCTTATGTGATGTCAGGTCAGCAAGAATTAATGATTGCGGGTGGAATTGAGTCGATGTCACGGGTTCCAATGGGTTCAGATGGCGGAGCAATGATGATGAATCCAGCTTTAATCGCCGCTCATAAATTTGTTCCACAAGGTATTTCTGCCGATTTGATTGCCACAAAATATGGTTATACTCGTGAAATGGTAGATTCTTATGCCGTTGAATCACAGAGACGGGCAGGAATTGCTCAACAAGCCAAGCGTTTTGAAAAATCAATGTTTGCCGTAAAAGACGATATCGGCATTGATGTTTTAACCTACGACGAAGGCATGAGACCTGAAACTACCGTGGAATCATTGTCAAGATTGAAACCTTCTTTTGAGATGATGGGACAAATGGGCTTGGACAACTTGGCTTTGATGAAATATCCAGAATTTAACGAAATTCGTCATGTACATCACGCAGGAAACTCGTCGCAAATTGTGGATGGTTCGGCTGGTATTTTGATTGGAAATAAAGAAATGGGCGAGAAATTGGGTTTGAAACCACGGGCAAAAATCACTGCTTTTGGCGTTTGTGGTTCAGAACCAACCATTATGCTCACGGGTCCAGTACCTGCCACGCAAAAAGTTTTAAAACGCAACGGAATGAATATTAATGATATAGATTTATTTGAAATCAACGAAGCTTTTGCAGCAGTGCCGATGTTATTCATGGATATTTTGGGTGTTGACCCATCAAAAGTAAATGTAAATGGTGGTGCAATTGCCCTCGGACATCCATTGGGAGCAACGGGTGCAATTATTCTAATGACGCTTTTAGATGAATTGGAAAGAACAGGAAAATCAACGGGACTTGCCAGTTTATGCATTGGTGGAGGAATGGGAATTGCTACGGTGATTGAACGGGTTTAAAGATTTTAAATAAATATTGGAACACGGATTGAAAGGATTAGACACGGA
>JANXRS010000135.1 GCA_025356745.1 Arcicella sp. | reverse complement strand
GGTTTTAGGTTTATGTTAACATAAATACTTCATTTTTAGGTTTTATCTTAAATTGAATCTTTTTTCATTATCCAAAATAAGCTCAATTTGTATTTTTCCAAGCAGTTTTATTGTACTTTTAAATGCGTTGAACCTGTATATTCATGGATTTACAAGATTGCCAATCACGGTTTGCACAAACGAATGCAAGTGATATTGCTGTTTAATGGATTCGTCAATGGGTTGAAAAGGCGTTTCAAAAAATGATTTTGGAATTACTAAATAGTCAAAATCTATAACCAAAATATTATTTGGGTTATAAAAATCATACTCCATTACTGTCCGATTATTGGTAATTATCTTTTTATTCATCCCCAAACTTTCAAAAATTCTGAATGAAAGTCCTGCCTGATTTGGTTTAGTAATATCCAAAATTACTTCATAATGATTTAATAATTTCAGCATTTCACTGTAGGGAATTGACTCTTGCATATACTCAATGTAAGGACTTTTCAATTTTTCAACGGTTTGCCTTGTCATAAACCTATAACTGATATTGTTTTCCTCCAAAAAAATTCCCATTTCATTGAATAATTTGTATCGTCTTTTCTCTAAATGAGAAATAGAAAAAAGGGTTTTGTAGATTTCGGCAGGTGCAGGTTCGTAATAATAAAAATTAGTTAAAAGAGTTAGTTTGAAATCTTTACAATCCTGACTATCAAAGGAATACACTTTGTTGAAGAAAGGAATGATTTTTTTCTTTCTTGGGAAAAAAGCTATTGTATCCCAGTAATAAGCAATTAATTTAGAAGTTTTAGATTTTAGAAGAGATAAATTGTTATCGCTTAAAAGGTCAGGACGAATTATAAAAATAAGGTCATATTTATCTTGAAGATTTTTGAGTCTTTCATCAATAATTTTACTATGATAAATATCCTTAATATTTCTATTAATGAATGTTTTAGATAAAAAATTTACTATTTTTTCAGTTTTACTTTTATACTTATAAGGACTTGTTGTAAGTAACATTACCTCTGTCTTGACCTCTGTGTTAAAAGTGTGAAAACCTTTTAAAATTATCTTATAAATATTAGAAGCATCAGGGGCAATAATTAACACAGTTGGCATATATAAAATTTTGAATAAGTTTTTTTATTCAAAATTACATGGAAAAATTCGGAATTTTTTGAGTAACTATGTAATGATATATTATATTTAACATTTTTTACTTAAATCAAAAATATTTAGATGAAAACATCGTAGAACTAAATCAAACGTTTTAATTATAAGAAGTTCGGAGTATTTAATAGCTACTGAAAAAGTAGGTTTTAAAAGCAAAGTTTAAATTATAATATTTAAACTCGAACATATACTTTAATTATTTTTTAATAATCCATAAATAATTTGTACTGTTTTTAGCACCAACAAATTATTCTATTTTAACAAATAAAACACAAATGAAATGTAATATCTGCTCTAATAAAAGCAACAATACACCGTATATTTTGAAAGAAATGATGTTTGGACTTAGAGATACTTTTGAGTATTTTCAGTGTGGAAATTGTTCATGTATTCAAATTAAAGACGTTCCAGAAAATATGGATAAATATTATCCTGAAAATTATTATTCTTTTTCTGGAATAAATAAAGAGATAAAAAAACTTGGGTTTTTTAAGCAATTACAATACGATTACTTAACTGGAAACAAAAAAACGATCCTTGGTGCTATTGCTTCGTTCAAATATCATTCCGACCAATATGATTGGTGTAATTGGTTAGAATTAAAAGACAAAAACCTTAAAATATTAGATGTAGGATGTGGAAATGGAGAATTATTGAAACAATTATATCGATTAGGATTTAAAAATCTTGTAGGAGCAGACCCTTATATTGATGCAGATATAGCGTATAATGAGAATTTATATATTCACAAAAAAAGTGTTTTTGATTTGCAAGAAAGGTATGATGTAATTATGTTGCATCATAGTCTTGAACACATGGAAAATCAATCAGAAGTAATTAACAGATTATACCAAATTCTGAATGAAAATGGAAAGCTGTTCATCAGAGTTCCTGTGGTAAGTGAGCCTCTTTTTCAAAAATATAGAGAAGATTTAGTAAACCTTGATGCTCCCAGACATTTCTTTATTCATTCCTTAAAAAGTATTAATTATTTACTTCACAATAGTCATTTTAACGTTCTAAAAACGATTTTTGACTCTAAGGCTTTTGATATAATAGCCAGTGAACAATATAAACAAGATATACCGCTTTTTGATGAGAAGAGAAGTTATGTGGTAAATCGTAAAAATACAACGTTTTCGTCTTCACAAATCCGAGAATTTAAGAACCAAATGCTTGACTTAAACGCAAAAAGTAAAGGTTCCTCCGTAGCTTTAGTGATTGAAAAAAAATAGAAATTCCCTTCTGAATCTTCGAATCAAGTATCTTGAAAATCAATGATTTTTATTAAAAGAAAAGTCATTAATTTTCAAGATAAAATATTAAAGTCCCTATCTTCGAAAACCCCCATTCTTTCGCTCAATTTTCCCTCAAAAAAGCCCAAACGTTAGTAGGTACGAGGGAATTTTCGTATTTTTACATTTAATCAAAAATTAACGAATTATGGAAGATACATTGTTAGTTCATCCAACGGCTCAAGGTTTATACGAAGTATTTGAAAAAATGCCTTCAACAGTTCGTGAAGAGTTCAAGGCAATGATTAGTTTGCCTAAAAGAGCTAAGAAAAAATATGCCGATGATACAGCGTATTTGTCAAGAAATGAAGCAAGTCGCTCAGACCTTATTGAATCATTAAAAGAAGCGAGAGAAGGTAAAAACCTCATTTCTTATACATCCGAAGAATGGGATAGCTATGTTAAAGAAACACTTGCTAAGATAAAGTAATTAATGAGGGAATTATCAATCAGTGTCAAAGCACAAGGACACATTAACGATTTATTATTATCAGAACCCAAACTTGTTAAAAAAATATTTAGCTTGATTGCTGATATTCAAAAACATCCATTTGAAGGAATTGGTAAACCAGAAGCATTAAAATATGATTTCGCTGGTTCTTGGTCAAGAAGAATATCCGATGAACATCGTTTAGTTTACGATATAACCGATGAAAAAATTATTATTATTCGATGTGAAGACCATTACGACGATAAATAATCCCCAAAAACAAAAAATAAAAAATCAGGATAAAGACTAAAAATAACAGTCCGTAAGCCGTAAACAAAAGATATGTCAGAAATTCAAGAAGTAGAAGATAAGAGTAGAGCAAATTATGATGCCGATAATATACAAGTCCTTGAAGGCTTGGAGGCAGTCCGCAAACGCCCATCCATGTATATTGGAGATACGGGTTTCAAAGGTCTCCACCATCTTATTTGGGAGGTTGTCGATAACTCAATTGATGAAGCCCTTGCAGGTCATTGCGATACTATTAAGGTAACAATTAATACTAACAACTCAATCACCGTAGAAGATAATGGTCGTGGTATTCCAACGGGAATGCACACGAAGGAGAAGCGTTCAGCTTTGGAGGTCGTTATGACAGTACTTCACGCTGGGGGTAAATTTGATAAAGATACCTATAAAGTTTCTGGTGGTCTTCACGGAGTGGGGGTTTCTTGCGTAAATGCTCTTTCGACTGATTTAAAAGTAAATGTTTTTCGTGAAGGAAAAATATTTCAACAAGAATACAAAATCGGTGTGCCTCAATATCCTGTAAAAGAAGTTGGTATTGCCGACCATACAGGAACAACCGTTACTTTCAAACCTGATGAATCAATTTTCACAGTAACGGAATATAAGTATGAAACCGTTGCAGGACGTTTGAGAGAACTTTCTTTCTTGAATGCAGGCATAAAAATCCACTTAACAGATCTTCGTGAATTAGACGAAAAAGAAGAGCCAAGAAATGATTTGTTTTTCTCGGAAGGTGGATTAAGTGAATTTGTATTGTATTTGGATGCTAGTCGTGAGAAACTCATTGAAGCTCCAATCTTTATGAAGGGCGACAAAAACGGTGTTCCTGTGGAGGTTGCAATGATGTACAATACTTCATATTCTGAAAATGTAGTTTCGTATGTAAATAACATTAATACGATTGAAGGCGGTACGCACGTTGCTGGTTTCCGTGGAGCCTTGACCCGTACTTTGAAAAACTACGCTGACAAGTCGGGAGCGTTGGATAAATTGAAAATTGAAATTGCAGGGGACGATTTCCGTGAAGGATTAACGGCTGTAATTTCAGTAAAAGTGGCGGAACCACAATTTGAAGGACAAACCAAAACTAAATTAGGGAATGGTGAAGTTTCGGGAGCAGTTTCGGGAGCGATGTCAGACATGTTAGAAGCGTGGTTAGAGGAACATCCAAGAGAAGCCCGTCAGATTGTAGCGAAGGTTATTTTGGCGGCTCAGGCACGTCATGCTGCCCGTAAGGCACGTGAGATGGTTCAGCGTAAAACCATTTTGGGAGGAAATTCTTTACCAGGAAAATTAGCGGATTGCTCCGACAGTGACCCAAAGATTTGTGAATTGTATCTAGTAGAAGGAGACTCAGCGGGTGGAACTGCCAAACAAGGTCGTAATCGTGCATATCAAGCGATTCTACCCTTGAGAGGTAAGATTTTGAACGTTGAGAAAGCACCAGAATATAAGATTTACGAAAGTGAAGAAATTAAGAACATGATTACGGCTTTGGGCGTGAGTTTCGGAAGAGATGGCGATGACAGAGCTTTAAACATGGAAAAATTGCGTTATCATAAAGTGATTATTATGACCGATGCGGACGTGGATGGTTCTCACATTAGAACCCTAATCCTTACGTTTTTCTTCCGTTACATGAAAGATTTGATTGACAGTGGTTATATCTACATTGCTCAACCGCCATTGTATCAAGTGAAAAGAGGACAATCAGCAGAATATTGCTGGACGGAAGTTCAACGAGAACAAGCCGTAGTACGTTTGGGTGCTGGTCGTGATGATTTAGTTGGAATTCAACGTTATAAAGGTCTTGGAGAAATGAACGCTGAACAATTATGGGAAACTACCATGAATCCAGATACAAGAACTTTGAAGCAAGTAACGATTGAATCAGCGATTGAAGCCGATCATTTATTCTCTATGTTAATGGGTGATGAAGTTCCTCCAAGACGTGATTTTATTGAGAAAAATGCTAAGTATGCTAAGATTGATGTGTAGGTTTTATTGATATTGAAAATGGGCTAAATCTTTGGGTTTAGCCCATTTTTTTTATGGTCTCTCCTTTACAAATTTTCCTCCACAAATTCCCGACAATACATTTTTATCATCTCTCGCACACGAGCAAATTCAGCCTTTGTTTCCTCCTCATTTCCCACAAATTTTGCTGGGTCAGGAAAATTGTAATGCAACTTCACGGCATTGGTTGGAAAATACGGACAACGTTCAAGGGCATTATCGCAAACCGTAATGACATATTCAAAATCAATATTCTCATACTCTAAAACATTATTAGAGGTGTTTTTCGAAATATCAATGCCATCTTCTGCCATTGTGGCAATTGCTTTTGGGTTCACGCCATGCGTTTCTACACCCGCAGAATAAATTTCAGCTTTTTCTTTAGCAAAATATTTTAAATAACCATCGGCAATTTGACTTCTACAAGAATTTCCTGTGCAGAGAACTAATACTTTTTTCATTTTTTTAAACGATTAACCAAATTAGATTGATAATTGTGAACCTTGCATCAAACCCAAAAAAAAGATTGAGTAATAGAAGGGCAACAGAAATAATTAGCTGTTTTTTGTATTTTTGATAAAAAACTTTCATTGTGATTGATAAGGTTATTTTCAACAACATCCACCACCAGGCGTACATACGGGAGCATTTTGTAAATCTGCTAAACTGACTTTCATTTTTGTAGGAGGAACTCCGCAAGCATCCAAGGCTAAACAAGCCGTTTGTTTGTTGACAAGTACGAAATTTTCACCGTTAAAATCTAAATCGTATTTCCCAATCGTTTCAGCTTGATATTCTACCTCAATTTCTAAATCTTCAATACCTAAAACTTTTTCAGATAATGAAATAATGTTTAATAATTTCTGAGGTTCTAAACGGTGGTCAGTATCGTTGGCATTCCATAATTGGAAATTTGCTACCTTTTCATTTCTGACCATTCCGCCACAATCAATGAAGTTTTTGGTAATTATTCCTACTTCCGTTACGTGGAAATGAGATGGAACAGTTGTTCCATTTTGTAGCTCAAAACGCAAATTTTCAACGTTTTCTAATATTTGTTTAACTTCTGATAGTTTCATTTTTTTGTTTGTTTGTAATAATGACGGAGGAGTATGAAAAAGGATGCAAAACTATACACAACCGCATTCCCCAGTTTTATGCTCAATCTCCAAAATGTTGCCATATTGGTCAGTTTTCACAGGGCAACAATCTATTAATTTTTGCTTCAATTGTTGTCTGCCACGTTGCACACGAGATTTTGCTCCTGAAATAGAAATGCCTAAACGGTGAGCTAATTCTACTTGTGTAATTCCTTCAATATCAACTAATTGTAAAGCCTCTTGGTATTTGGGGGCAAGGTCTTTTTTGAATTCTTCTAACCAAAATTCAACCATTTCATTCAAATGATTCTCTTTAAAAGAACTTTCTCCGTCAGTTTCATATTGATAAAACGCTTGATTTTCTACCTGTCTTTTTTGTGTACGAAAATAATTCAAAACCGTGTTTCTGGCAATTTGAAATACCCAACTTGCCACTCGCTCTTCCTCCCGAAGAAGATGCAAATTTTGATGAATTTTAATAAAAACTTCTTGTAAAATATCATCAGTAACGTCAGTATTATGGGTCTGATTTCGGATAAAATCTTTGATAGGATGGCTGAATTTGAGCCAAATATCGTTAAAAGTAATAGTATTTTGGATGGTTTGATTCATGTTTCGCTACCGTTTCTGTAAAGACTCAAAAACACTAAAAAAGATGCAAAATTAAACTAATCCAGACCTCCTTCTTAATATAATCAAAAAAATTCCTAATTTGGTACTATCGTTTCTTAACAAATCCACAAACTATGAAATTTGTCAAAGCCTTTCTTACGCTTGTCGTTACTGTTTTTTTGTGTTATGCACTCAATCGTTCTTGGGGTTCCGCCCCAGCTTTTGGTAGTTTTCTAAATCCATTCACAGGGTTTTGGGTTAATGGTGAAAAGCCTCTTGCGGAGATGGAAGCAACTGAAACTTCCTTGCAAATCTCGGGCTTGCAGGATGAAGTTACCATTGAATACGATGAACTCGGAATTCCGCACATTTTTGCTAAAAATAACCACGATTTATATTTGGCTCAAGGCTATGTTACGGCAAAAGATCGACTTTGGCAAATGGAGTTTCAGACGCATTATGCCGCAGGCCGTTTGACTGAAGTAGTGGGAGCAAAAGCCCTTGAACAAGACCGTTTTCAGCGAAGAATGGGGGCGGTTTATGGTGCTGAAAATTCTTTGGTCGGCATGATGGAAGACCCCAACGGAAAAGTGGCTTTGGAAGCATATTCGGATGGAGTAAATGCTTACATCAATCAATTAAAAACCCGTGAATACCCCGTTGAATATAAACTATTGGGTTACGCTCCAGAACAATGGTCGCCCATTAAAAGTGCCTTATTTTTAAAAAATATGTCTTTTGTTTTGGCTTCAGGAACGGATGATTTACGGATGACAAATATCCTAAGAAAATACGGAAAACAAACCGCTGAAAACCTTTTTCCTAATTATCCATTCGTGGAAAGTCCCATTATTCCAGGGGGAACACCCCGTAATTTCACACCTTTGGCACTTCCAAAATCACCCATTGATTTCATGGGAACAGGAAGCTCAAATGCTACTAAGGAACGTGATAAAGGTATTGGTTCAAACAATTGGGCAGTTAGTGGATTAAAGTCTGCAACGGGTTTGCCAATTTTAGCCAATGACCCTCATTTGACTTTAAGTTTGCCATCAATTTGGTATCAAGCTCAGTTGCAGAGTCCTGAAGTAAATGTGTATGGTTCAACCATGCCAGGAACGCCTAATGTGATTATTGGTTTCAATAAGGATATTGCATGGGGTGTAACAAATGTGGGGGCAGATGTGGTGGATTGGTACGAAGTGAAATTTAAGGATGCTACTAAAAAAGAATATTTTCATGATGGACAATGGAAGAAAATCACGACTCGTATTGAAAAATATAAAGTTAAAAATGGGATTGATGTAATTGATACGGTTCTTTACACACATCATGGCCCAATTGTATATTTGGATAATGAAAAACCATTGAGGAAAAATATTCCAACGGGACATGCTTTACGATGGATTGCACACGATAAATCACAGGAATTAACTACTTTTTATGAATTAAATCGTGCCAAAAATTACGATGATTATACCAAAGCTTTGACGCATTATTCAGCTCCTGCACAAAATTTTGTTTTTGCCAGTAATCAAAATGATATTGCACTTTGGGTAAATGGAAAATTCCCTTTAAAGGCTCGTCAGCAAGGAAAATATATTTTGGATGGTACCGATAAAGCCGCTGATTGGAACGCATTTATTCCCTCCGCCCACAATCCGCACATGAAAAATCCTTACCGTGAATTTGTGAGTTCGGCAAATCAATCTTCGACTGACCCAAGTTATCCGTATTATATCAACTGGGAATTTGCCCCGTCTGAACGAGGTAGAAGAATTAATCAACGTTTGGAAAAAATGCCGAATGGAAAAGTTACGGTAGATTCTCTCAGAATGTTACAAAACGATAATTTCAATTTAAAAGCTTTCGACTTTTTACCAACGATGTTGTCATATATCAAAACACCATCGACCACACAATTGCCAGCTATTAAGATTTTATCCGCTTGGAAATTCAACAATGACCCTGATGAAATTGCTCCTACCATTTTTAAAGTATGGTCAGATTTACTGAATGAAGCCATTTGGAAGGATGAATTCGGATACGATGAAAATATTCCAATGAAATATCCAAGTTCCGACCGTACCTTGAAATTAATGCAAAAAGACCCAAAATCTAAATGGTTTGATGATGTTTTAACGAAAAATAGGGTGGAAACGGTTGAAGAATTAGCCAGTAGCACATTATCCGCAGCGATGGATTCATTAAAAATTTGGAGAAAATCAGAAATGAATAAAACATGGGCGTGGTCAGAACATAAATCAACCGATATTCGTCATTTATTGGATTTGGGGGGGACGAATCCATTGAAAGCGTGGAGTAGAAACGATGTGAAAATTGGCGGAGGCGGAAGCGTAGTAAATGCCACAACCGAACGCACAGGACCATCTTGGAGAATGATTGTGCAATTAGGGAAAGATAATACCGCAAAAGGATATGGCGTATATCCAGGCGGACAATCGGGAAATCCAGGCAGTCCTCATTATGATGACATGATTGAAACGTGGCGTAAAGGTGAGTTGAACGAATTGTTATTTTTGAAGTCAAAAGGTGAGAAGTCGGATAGAATTAAGAAGATAGTGAAGTTGGTAAAATAAACAAAATAATGATGAAAAATATACGCTTACTGTTTTTATTACTAATTGTAAATCAATCACTTATAGCTCAATCAAAAAAAGATTATCTTGTAACCATCACTACACCTTGGGGTGATATGCACGCTCTTTTATACAACGAAACGCCCCAACATAAAGCCAATTTTTTGAAATTAGTGGATAATAAATTTTACGATGGATTACTTTTTCATCGCATCATTAATCTATTTATGATTCAAGGAGGCGACCCAACTTCTCGCACGGTAACGGCGGGCGTATTGTTAGGTAACGGTGAAAATGGCTATGCAATTCCGGCAGAAATTACCCCCGAACTTTTCCATAAAAAAGGGACATTGGCAGCCGCACGGGATAATAACCCAGCAAAGGCTTCATCTGGTTGTCAATTTTATGTAGTTCAAGGACAAATCTGGAATGATATAACCTTAAAACAACAAATGGCAAGAACGCTTTACTACTGGACATACAGGCAAAAAAATGGTTTTAAAAATGGTTAGACTTCTGTAACTTGTTTGTTACTAAACAAAATTCAAGTTATCGTGAAGTCAAATTCAGTTATATGTCAATTTAGTGAGTATTTTTTAGATT
>JANXRS010000134.1 GCA_025356745.1 Arcicella sp. | reverse complement strand
GTTTTAGGTTTATGTTAACATAAATACTTCATTTTTAGGTTTTATCTTAAATTGAATCTTTTTTCATTATCCAAAATAAGCTCAATTTGTATTTTTCCAAGCAGTTTTATTGTACTTTTAAATGCGTTGAACCTGTATGTTAATGTTTTCATGTTAAAGTCGAAAAAGTTAATAATTACAATCGCAATGCTCAATGCACTCAATCAATTTCATCACATCTCGTTCTTTCAATGAATAAAAAACGTTCAATCCATCTTTTTCTGAACGTAAAATACCTTTCAATTTCATATTAATCAAATGGTGAGAAAGCAGCGATTGCTCACATTCCAAAACCTCACAGATTTCATTGACCGACAATTTTTCGTTCTGAGAAAGTAAATCTACAATCGCCAAACGAGTAGGATGGGCAACAGTTTTCAGAATAAAAGCCGCTTTTTCGAGTTTATCTTTATTTATTTGGTAGGCTATATTTGCCATTTGAATTATAGATTTTTAGTGTCGATTACAAATATATGAATATATTTTCATGTATTCATATTAGATAAATATATTTTTACTAATTTTTATTGATTCTTCAAACGCAACCTTTTTTAAATTTAAGTTAATGCCTTGATTTTCAAAGTATTGAATCACATTTTGGGTATTAATATTTCCCACTAATTCATCTTCTGCCATTGGGCAACCACCAAAACCGCCAATTGCCCCATCAAATCTAAGACACCCTGCCTCAAAAGCCGACTGAATTTTCAGTTGCCAAGTATCATTTGAGGCGTGAAAATGAGCTCCAAATTCAATAGTTGGATATTGAGAAATTAAACCACTAAAAACCTTTTTAATCGTTTGACTATCAGCAACTCCAACAGTATCTGAAAGAGAAATAATTTTGATACCTAATTCACTCATTTTCTCTGCCCATTCTGCAACAATTTCTATATTATATGGGTCACCGTATGGATTTCCAAAACCCATTGAAAAATAGATAACCAATTGTTTATTAAACTTTTGACAAAGATTCTGAATCGTATCAACCGTTTTAAATGCTTCTGAAATCGAACTATTTGTATTACGTTGTTGAAATGTTTCAGAGATAGAAAATGGAAAACCTAAGTATTTGATTTTTTCAAAACTAACCGCTGATTCAGCCCCACGCACGTTGGCAATTATGGCCAATAACTTGGTAATTGTATTGTCTAAATCCAAAGCATCATAAACCAAAGCAGTATCCGCCATTTGTGGAATGGCCTTAGGCGAAACAAAACTGCCAAAATCTAGCGTATCAAAGCCAACTTTTAAAAGTTGATTTAGATACTTAATCTTTTTTTTCGTCGGAATCCAGTTTGCCCAACCCTGCATGGCATCACGGGGACATTCGACAAGTTTTATATTTTTCATGTGATAAATATGGTTTTTGAGCTAATGATGATTTTCAAAACTCAATTTACCAATTTTCAATCTTATATTTCATAAAATTAAAATCCAATTTCATGAAATATATCGTATATAGGGTACATACAGAATGATAGCGCTTCAATCAGCATAACCGTTACTTTAACAAACCAAGAAATATTTTTATATTCATTGCTATTTCAAGTTAAAATTTGAATTAATCAATGAAGGTCTATCTTAAAATAAGTCTAAACGAATAATGCATTGTTAATATTTGTTAATGGCATTAAATATTTTAGCAATTTGTTGGGAAATATTAGAACAAATAGTATCTTTGATTTAGCCTTTCGGGAATATCCCATGAAAGAACAAGCAGTGTCACTAAAAAATATATAAATAGATACAATTTGAATATAAGCTTTACGTTAACTAAATAGATTTATTAAAATGGAAAAAGTCCATGTTAACGATAGTGAACTTGTATCACTTTATATTAAAAATAGTGACGAAAAAGCCTTCGAAACGCTTGTTCGCCGTTACAAATCCAAAGTTTATACCACGATTTATTTAATTGTTAAGGATACCTTCGTAGCTGAAGATTTAATGCAAGATGTTTTCATCAAAGCAGTAGATGTTTTGCGTTCGGGAAGGTATAACGATGAAGGTAAATTTTTGCCGTGGGTGCTTAGAATAGCCCACAATATGGCAATTGATTATTTTCGTCGTGATAAACGCTATCCAAATGTTGTATTTGAGGATGGTAGTAGTGTATTCAACACGCTTGATTTTGCCGAAGACTCTTTTGAGGAAGTGCAAATCCGTGAAGAATCGCACGCACATCTAAGAAGCCTAATTAAAATGCTGCCCGACACGCAAAGAGAGGTTTTAGTAATGCGTCATTACGAAGACATGAGTTTTCAGGAAATCGCCGATGCTACGGGGGTAAGCATTAATACAGCACTTGGAAGAATGCGTTATGCGTTGATAAATTTACGCAAGATGATGAGTAAACATTCTCCAAGCTATGATACAAACCTTTACGCAGCATGACGTTATCCGTTACGTTTATCAAGAAACAACGGAAACAGAAGACCTTTTGATTCAGGACGGATTCGTTCATGATTCTGAAATGTTAGAATTTTATTTAGATATGCTTGATGTGAAGGCAGGACTAGATAAAAGTTATCGCCAACCTTCCGAGCGGAGTATAGAGAATATACTTACGTATTCGAGAAATTACCAAAAAAGCCATCAATTCCATACTGTTTAACATGGGTTAATGGCTTTTTTGTGTATGAAAATAAAGAAATTTTCAACTATCAACGTTCAAATATATTAATGTCAAATGCTTAATTTGATATTAAATGGTTAGCGTTGTGAATTGAAAATTTCTTGAAATTGATTATAATCTTAGCGTTTCATGATGCTCTAGAAAATCTTGATAAGCTAATTTTATGCCTTCTTTTAATTCTATTGTATGTTTCCACCCTTGAGCATGCAATTTTGATACATCCATGAGTTTGCGGGGTGTACCGTCTGGTTTAGTTGTATCCCACATCAAATTGCCTTCAAATCCGACTATTTTTTTAACCATTTCGGCCAACTCTTTGAT
>JANXRS010000133.1 GCA_025356745.1 Arcicella sp. | reverse complement strand
GTTTTAGGTTTATGTTAACATAAATACTTCATTTTTAGGTTTTATCTTAAATTGAATCTTTTTTCATTATCCAAAATAAGCTCAATTTGTATTTTTCCAAGCAGTTTTATTGTACTTTTAAATGCGTTGAACCTGTATGTTGATACATTAAAATTTATTACACATTCATTCAATTACTAAAACCAAATTAAAAACACAAGCATGAAAAAACGACTACTATTAGTTATCGGAATCTTGTTTATTACAATTTTCCAGATAATTGCACAGGACAGAGTCATAGTGGGGAAGGTAGTTTCCTCTGAAGATGGCTCACCAATTCCAGGGGTTAATATTACCGTAAAGGGAACCACTCGTGGGGTAACGACTGATGCCAACGGGACATATAAAATTAGTGTACCGAATAATGCAAAATTAGCATTTAGTTTTGTGGGTTTCAATGCACAGGATGCTTCAGTAGGAGCAAAGACGGAAATAAATATTAGTATGAAGTCGGCGGCTACTGATTTGGATGAAGTTGTGATTGTGGGTTATGGAACTCAAGCTAAATCAAAAGCAACTTCTTCTATTTCTACCATTAAAGGCGATGCCATTAAAGATATTCCTGTTACAGGGCTTGACCAAGCCATGCAAGGACGTGCAGCAGGTGTGATGGTAACTTCGAGTTCGGGAACACCAGGCGGAGGCGTAAATGTTCGTTTGCGAGGAGGAAGTTCAATTACAGCCAGTAATGAGCCATTATATGTAGTTGATGGCGTACCAATCAGTACGGGTAGTTTTTCACAATTAGGTTTTGGTAATCAAACAACCAACGCTTTGAATGATATCCCTCCTACTGATATCGAATCAATTGACATTCTGAAAGATGCAGCGGCTTCGGCAATTTATGGTTCACGAGCAGCTAATGGGGTTGTCTTGATTACTACTAAAAGAGGAAAGGCGGGTAAAACCCAAATTAATTTTAATTATTCTGCTGGAAATTCACAAAAATACAATTCAACTTTAAGAAGTATTTCTGGAACTGAAGAGACTAAATTATTGCAAGAAATGGTCATTAATCGCTATGGTGTGATTGATGCAAAAGGTGGTCTTACAACTCCAGCTTTTGGTACTGGTATTTCCACGTGGAAGTCTCCAGCCGATGTAGCAGCATATTTCTTCTCGTCAGATGCAAATGCTTATGTTGATCAAGACCCAACGACGAGTAAACTATCTTTTGTGAATTCTGATGCAGAGAAAGCCAGAAATATCAGAACCGTAGATGTTTTCAATGATCCAACGAAAGCAAATAACACAAACTGGCAAGACCAAATTTTCAGAACTGCTCCACTAAAGCAATATGATATTTCTGCAAGAGGGGGAAATGATAAAACAACCTTCTTCATATCTGGTTCAATCTTCGACCAATCAGGTATTATTGTGGGTTCTGATTATAAACGTTATACAGGTAGAATCAACGTAGATAATCAAGTAAGCAAAAATGTAAAAGTGGGTGCATCTTTGGGATATACTTACGGAAATTCAAATCGTATTAACAACGATAATAATATTTATGGCGTTTTGAGTGCAGCTCTTTTAATGGCATCGGATGTGCCAGCTAGATTTGCAAATGGTTCTTATGGTAAAGACAATTCATCATCAGTTGAAAATCCAGTTGCTGCCGCTTTTGAACCTTATAATCAAACAACTTTTGGGCGTTTATTAGGAGGAATTAACGCAGAGGTAGATATTATTAAAGGATTGAAATTCAGAAGTGCTTGGAATATTGACCAAGTAACGTTCAAAGACGATAGATTTTTGCCTAATACATTGAACGCCGCTTCTGGCGTAAATGGTTCGGGTGTGGCTACTGGTGGAGGTAATTTGAATTTAACAACTAGTAATTATTTCACTTATAATCACTCAATTAATAACCTGCATAACATTACCGTTACCGCTGGGGCCGATTACCAACAATCATCTTATGACTATGTTTATGGTTCAGCCACTGGTTTTCCAGGAAATTCTATTAAAAGAGTATCCGCAGGAGCTACTAAAACAGATGCAGGTTCAGATGGAACATCTTGGGGTTTAGTATCCTATTATGGACGTGTGGGCTATGATTTTGAAGGAAAATATTTACTTCAAGGCGTAATAAGAGCGGATGCTTCGTCACGTTTTGGTAAGGATAATCAATGGGGTTATTTCCCCTCTATTTCTGGTGCTTGGAGAGTTAATAAGGAACATTTTATGGATGATTTGACAGTTATTAGTGACTTGAAAATAAGAGCAAGTTATGGAGTAACAGGTAATTCTGAAATTCCAAATTTTGGTTCACGTGGATTATTAGGATCAGGAAGTGCGTATCAGTTACAGGCTGCTTTAACGCCAAGTCAAATAGCAAACTCTAACTTAAAATGGGAGACTACCACAACTTCAGAAGTTGGTCTTGATTTAGGTTTGTTCAAGAACAGAATTACGCTTTCGGCTGGATATTATTCAAAATATACCAAAGACTTATTATTGAATGTTAATATTCCTGCAACATCTGGTTTTACAAGTGTATTGCAAAATTTTGGAGAAATGGAGAACAAAGGATTTGAATTTGTAATCTCAACAGAAAATGTAAAAACTAAAGATTTTACGTGGACTTCAAACTTCAATATTTCAGCTAATGAGAATAGAGTACGCAAGATTTTTGGCAATCCTTTTGCCGCAGGATTTGGTAGTTGGGTAGCACAAGATGAAGCATTAGGCTCATTCAGAGGATATAAAGTTGATAAAATATTCCAAACGCAGGAAGAAATTGATGCTGCTAATGCGGCCGCAAAAGCAGCCGGTGGCACAGTTTATCAATCACCCCTTACGAAGCCTGGTGATATTAAATTTATAGATAGTAATGGAGACGGAAAAATTACTGCCGATGACCAAGTAATTTTAGGTTCGGCACAGCCTAAATTCTTCGGAAGTTTCACCAATGATTTCACTTATAAGGGGTTTGATTTAAAAATATTTATGCAATTTGTTTCGGGCAATAAAATTCTTAATTATACCCGTAATTTCTCGGAAGGCATGAATAGCGTTTTTGGACAAACAGAAGCAGTTTTGAATCGTTGGACTCCAACAAATACGAATACTACCGTTCCAAGAGCTGTTTGGGGTGATCCAAATAGTAATCGCAGAGTATCTGACCTTTTCGTGGAAGATGGTTCGTACTTGCGTTTTAAAAATGTAATTTTTGGATACACGCTTCCTAAAACTTTGACGAATAAAATCAAGGTAGATAGAATCAGATTTTATGTACAAGCACAAAATCTTTTAACATTCACTAATTACAAAGGAATGGATCCAGAGGTTAGTACTTTCAATTCTAATAATACTGCTATTGGTGGAGCATCTAACACACAAGCTAATGCAGCCCAAGGAACAGATTTCTTGACTTTCCCACAAGCCAGAACTTATACGTTTGGGGTAAATATTGGATTCTAAAAACTATCATTAATTTCAAAAGAATATACGAACATGAATAAATATATAATTTTAATTTTTTCTGCTTTTGTTTTAGGGTTAAGTGCCTGCGAACAAGTGCTTGTCCAGGACCCTCAAAGTCAAGTTTCCACGGACATAAAAGATGCAGCAACGGCAAGAGCGGTAATGAATGGAACTTATAATGGTTTTCAATCAGCCGATTATTTGGGAACTCGCTATCAATTATTACCCGATCTTCAAGGTGGTAATTTACGTTGGACGGGAACATTTGGTGATTTTTCAGAAATTTCTAACCGTTCTATTCAAACCAATAACGCCTCGGTTACGAATATGTGGATTAGAATTTATAACACCATTTTAAGGACAAACATCGTTATAAAATCAACTTCTCTTGTTCAAGATGCTACTTTCTCTGACGCTGAAAAGAATCAAATTGTGGCAGAGGCAAAGTTAATGAGAGCAATAAGCTATTTCAATTTAGTGAGATGGTGGGGTGGGGTTCCAATTGTGACTGAACCAACGGCTTCAATTAGTGGATTGAATGTATCCAGAAATACAGTAGCGGAGGTTTACAAACAGATTACTGCTGATATCGATGCAGCATATCCTAATTTGTTAACAACCAATAAAGGTAGAATAACGAAAGGAACAGCTTTGGCGTTAAAATGTCGTGCAGCTTTATATCAGAAAGATTATCCAACGGTAATTTCGGTAGCAAATCAAATTCAAGCCTTGAATCAATATGCTTTGGTGACACCATTTCAAAGTATATTTTCAGTTCAAAATACGAAAGAAAGTATTTGGGAGATAAATTACGAGACTACCAATAGTAACTCGCTGGCTTTCTTCTTGTTTTCATCTTCATTGGGTGGACGTAATGAAGTTCGCCCGTCTCCAGCTTTAACGGCTGCTTATTCATTAACGGATACTCGCCGTATTTTAACGACTTCTTACGATGTTCAACTAAAATACTTTCGTATTAACGGAACAGATTTTCCAATTGTTTTCCGTTATGCCGAAGTATTGTTAAACAAAGCAGAAGCATTAGCAGAAACTGGAAAAGATGCTGAAGCATTAACTTTAGTAAACCAAATCCGTGTTCGTGCAGGTTTAACGGCTGCTCCTGCAACTTTGGTAGGGCAAGATTTGAAGGATGAAGTTTTCTTGCAAAGACGTTTAGAATTAGCTTTGGAAGGGCATTATTTCTTTGATTTAGTTCGTACAGGTAGAGCCGCAAAAACCTTGACAACTTGGAATGACAATCAAGCCTTATTACCAATTCCAGACCGTGAAATAAAGGCAAATCCAGCTATTGCCACACAACAAAATCCTGGATATTAATACATACTAGGAAGACTTTGCTTTGAGCGAAGTCTTCAATAACACACAAAAACCTTCCCGACCAAAATTCGGGAAGGTTTTTTTATTGATTTTATTATAGAAACAAAATCCAACCCCTATATTTAACGTTATATGTGAAATATAACTATTTGCAAAATAAAATCAATTGTTTCACCCGTGATTCACTATGAAAAAAATTTTCCTGATAACCGTTTTAATGCTTAGTTTTATGCTTGGCTACGGGCAAAAACAATTGGATATACATTCTATTTCTGGGATAGTAATAGAATGTCCAATGCCTGATTTTTCAAAACCCTATGTGCGTACTTACGTACCACCTCCCGCCGAATATCTGCGTAAATTTAATAAGAACGCTCGCCCCCAAGCCGACCGTTCTAAATTTATTGTTACTTACGTTGATTTTCCCGCTGATGCTCAATTAGCTTTTCAAAGAGCCGTTGATATTTGGCAATCCATTCTAATTTCAGATGTACCCGTTCGTTTAACTGCCCGTTGGGAGAGTTTGGGGCGTAATGTATTGGGTTCAGCTTCGTCAAATTCACTTTTCCGTGATTTTCCTGGAGCCAATAAAGCCTTTACTTATTACCCAATTGCGATGGCTGAAAAGATGAATCACGTCAATTTGAATGGCGATAATCCAGATATTGTGGCTCGTTTTAATGCCGATTTTAATTGGTATTTAGGCATAGATGGCAATCCTCCAAAAAATCGTCAAGACTTTGTATCAACTGTTCTTCATGAAATTGGCCATGGATTGGGCTTTTTTGGCTCTTTAAGACCTTACGATGCTGATGATACACAAGGAATTATTACAAGCGGAGCAGCTCCCTACATTTTTGACCATTATGTTGAAAATATAATGAATCAAAAAATACTTAATACTGATATATTTAAAAACCCATCAACTGACTTATTTAAAGCCTTAACGGGTGGAAATCTGTATATTAATTCTCCAGAAATTCTAAAAGTTAATGACAATAATCCTGGACGTCTCTACGTTCCTGGAGCGTATGCTGCGGGTTCGAGTTATAGTCATTTGGATGAAAATACGTACAAAACTGGAACAATTAATGCCTTGATGACTCCACAAGGAGCTAATGGCGAAGTTAATAATGATCCTGGTTCAATCGTATTGGCATTTTTTAGAGACATGGGTTGGGTTGGTTCTTCAATTATCCACAAACGTTTTACGGATTTAGAAGATTTGGCTAAGCCTTTAACTTTTGAGGTAAAAGTATTTAGTGATACCACGTATAAACCTGAAACGGTAAAGATGGTTTATAGTTTAGGCGATGTTATTAAAACACCAACAGAAATAATTTTGACTCGTAAAGGGACAACGGATAATTATACATTTACTTTGCCTGCCGATGGAAAAGAGAAAGTAATTACTTATTATTTCACTGCCGAAGACAACGCAGGACGTAAAATGGTTACGCCAGCACAAGCTCCAAATCCTATTATTTCTAAAATTGGTTCATCAAACATTATCTTTCCAACGCCTTATAAATTTAAAATTGGTGCAGATACGACAAAACCAGAAGTATCTTTTGCCAATAATATATCTTCAATTTTTGCTACGGATACTAAAATAACGTTACCCGATTTATCAGCAACCGACAACATTGGTATTGATACGGTTTATGTTGAATATCAAGTAGATGGTAAAGCTCAACCTTCTTTTGGTTTGAAAAGAGGAGCAGCTATTGAATTAATTTCAGGTGGAACCGGAAACAGCTTTTCTGGAACTTTTAACTTCACTTCTTTAGCTTTGAAAGGAGGCGAAAAAATCTCTTATCGTATTATTGTTCAGGATAAAAGTAATGCCAAAAACAAGGTTATTTCTCCTAAAACGGGTTTTTATGAGATTCAAGTTCAGAAAATTTTAGCAGCTACTATTAAATATACTACCGATTTTGAGAGTACACCAAAAGAAGATTTCTTCTTGAAAGGTTTTGCAATTAAAGCATTGGGTAGTGGACTTAACGCTGGAAATTCTATGCAATCAGACCACCCTTATGCTGATGGTTCTGAAAATAATTTTCCGAATAGTACAACGGATAAATATACCAATTCAACCTTCAATCTGTTGAAACCAATCATTCTTCGTAGTGATACTGCCAATATTTATTTCGATGAAATTGTCTTGGTTGAACCTGGTGAGGATGGATTAGCCTTTCAAAAAGGTGGTGTTCCAAATCGTAATTTCTTTGATTATGTGATTGTGGAAGGCTCAAAAGATGGGGGAAAAACTTGGAAATGGTTTCAAGATGGTTGGGATGCTAATGATCAAAAAATTTGGAGAGACAAATGGGATAGTTCTGTTGATGCAAATGGAAATTCATTGGCAGTCGGTGACCCAAGTTTATATAAACCACGGGTAATAAATATGCTTCAATCAGGTGATTTCAAAGGGGGTGACCAAATTTTAATTCGTTTTAGAATGTTGGCAGATGCAGGTGGTTACGGTTGGGGCTGGGCAGTTGATAATTTGAACATTCAAGGCAATAATTTAAACCCTGTGAAAGTAGTGGTAAAACCTTTAGCAAATGAGCCAACTGTGGAGCAAACTGAATTAAAATTAACGCCAAATCCAAGCAATACTGGACAGTTTTTACTAACGGCAAAATTTGAAAAAGCCATTGGTAATTTAACCCTTTCAGTAGGAACATTGTCTGGAACCGACATCTCTACGATGGAATTTCAAGGTGTGGGAAGAGAATTAAACCAAGTAATTGATCTTTCTCGCTTCGTGGGAGGAACTTACCTTATCCGTATGCAATCGGGAGAAGAAGTAATTGTTCGCAAGGCAATTTATGTGAAATAGATTTTATTAGTCTTAGACAAAGGGTATGAGTTGATTAAGGTAAGAATTTTAAATATTCTCCTTATCATCTCTTACCCTTTTTATTTTACTGTATCTTTGTTAAATAATTAGTCGTTAGTCGTTAGCCGTTAGGTTTTAAAAGTTAGTTTTGAAGCATATTTTTCAAATCTAACCCCTAAAACCCAATCTCTAAAACCTAAAACAAATAAATATGTCTTGGTTTAACAGAAAAGATAAGGGTATTTTAACCCCTACAGAATACAAACGTGAAGCTCCCGATGGACTTTGGTATCAGTGTCCATCGTGCAAAAAAGCCATCCACACTCGTGAACATCGCCTTTTGGCTTATACCTGCTCAAATTGTGGTTATCATGAAAAAATAGGCTCTCAGGAATATTTTGAGTTACTTTTTGATGAAACAAAATATACCGAACTTGATGCTATGCTATCATCAGGTGACCCTTTAAATTTTGTGGACACTAAAAAATATCCAGACCGTATCAAAGCTACTGAAAAGAAAACTGGCTTGAAAGATGCCGTTAGAACGGCTTACGGAAAGATGGAAGGTTCAGATATCGTAATTTCAGCGATGGATTTTTCATTTATTGGTGGTTCAATGGGTTCAGTTGTAGGGGAGAAAATTGCACGAGGCATTGATTATGCTTTAGCACACAATATACCATTTTTGATGATTTCAAAATCAGGTGGGGCAAGGATGATGGAAGCGGGATTTTCGTTAATGCAAATGGCAAAAACTTCGGCAAAATTAGCTTTATTGGCAGAAGCAGGAATTCCTTATATTTCTCTTTTGACAGACCCAACTACGGGAGGTGTAACGGCCTCTTATGCAATGTTAGGAGATTTTAATATTTCTGAACCTGGAGCATTAATTGGCTTTGCAGGTCCAAGAGTTATCCGTGAAACCATCGGAAAAGATTTACCAAAAGGCTTCCAAAGTGCAGAATTTGTACTTGAACACGGTTTTCTTGATTTTATTGTCGATAGAAGAGATTTGAAAGATAAGTTGGCTTCGCTCTTAGGAATGTTGGCTTAATCAGGCGAAAGTAAAAAGGAGAAAGGGATACAGAGAAATATATTCTCCATTTTCCTTCCTCCATTTTACTTTTTACTTTTATTTTATTCCATTTTTCCCCCTTTCTTACAACAAGAAGGTAATTTATCATACCCATTCATTTCTGCAACTATCTCATCTGCATCATATCCAACTTCAGCAATTGATTTTTTGATTTTTTCTACGGATGTTTTCTTCGGATTAAACATCACCGTAACGACCTTGTCCTTACTATCAACGTCCAAATTAACCTCAGTAACTCCCTTCGTAAAAGCCAATTTTTTCTCAATTCGTTCTTTGCACATTTCACAAATAGCAGAGGTCTTAATTTTGACGGTTTGAGATTTTGGCACATCAGCAAAAGTGATTACTGAAACCAACAAAAAGATAAATAACATTAGATTCTTTTTTTTACTACTGGACATACAGGAGTTTTCCCTGATCAGCATTTTTAAAAATGTCGTTTAATAAGCCAATGAATCTTTTCAAGGACCAAATTTTAGCTTTGATGATTGAAATCCCTTGCCTGAAATATGAAGTTGCCAACCG
>JANXRS010000132.1 GCA_025356745.1 Arcicella sp. | reverse complement strand
AAGTATTTATGTTAACATAAACCTAAAACCAGATTCAAATTTTCATCAATTTATTATTTCTGGCAAAATTACAGTTATAAAATTGTACTATTCATTGATTTTAAACTCAAAATTGCATTTTTAAATGCGTTCAACCTGCATGTTGTTTTAGTTTGTTGATATTAGTTAGAAAATAACTAACAAATGTAATCACGAAATGAAATTTTCGATAATCATTAGATTATATTTTATTTTTTTAACGAAATTCATAAAAATCGTGAAACAAGTATTTAAATAGTATAAATAATAGGTAATTTTTCATAAAAAAGAAAATATATGTTAGAAATTTAACTATGATTGTCGTAAAAATGAATTTTAGCCATATATTAAGTTTTATAAAGATATTTTTCATCAAGTCAATTCTTCGTAGATTAAACAGGGCTTTCTTTGCTTTAAATCACTCCTTATTACAATTTTGAATTACCTATCACATTTTTAGGATTTTATCCATAAATTTGTAGCGGAACGTGGACAAAATAATATGTTATTCAATCCACATTCTTAAAATCCCTACTCAATAAAAAACCCTTCAAATGACCACTGAAAAGTTATATCATCTCCCCGTTATGCTTCAAGAATGCCTTGAAGGGCTAAATATTCGTCCTGATGGGATTTATGTAGATGTTACTTTCGGAGGCGGAGGTCATTCCAGAGCTATCCTTGAACGATTGGGCGAAAATGGCAGACTCATTGCCTTCGATCAGGACCCTGATGCCAAACAAAATTCTCTTCCTTTCGCTGACGATAAACGGTTTACTTTTATTGAAGCTAATTTTCGAAATATTAAAAAATATCTTCGCTTATATGGTATAAAAAAAGTGGACGGAATTTTGGCAGATTTTGGTATTTCATCTCATCAAATTGATGAACCAACCCGTGGATTCTCAACCCGTTTTGAGGGTGATTTAGATATGCGGATGAATCAAAAATCGGATGTTTCAGCCCTTACAATCATTAACGAATATTCAGAGACAAAACTTCATAAAATCTTAGGAATGTATGGCGAAGTGAAAAATGCTAAGACCCTTGCCAGTGGAATTATTAGTTCCCGTATAAACGCCCCCATCAAAACAACGGGTGAGTTCAAAGCAGTTTTGGATAAATTCGCTCCAAAATTCAAAGAGTTTAAATATTACGCTCAAGTTTTCCAAGCTATTAGAATTGAGGTTAATCAGGAACTGGAAGTTATTCAAGAGTTTTTGGAGCAAGTGCCTGATTTATTGAAAGATACCGAAAGCCGTGTAGTAATTATGACCTTTCATTCTTTGGAGGATAGGTTAGTGAAAAATTACATTAAATCAGGAAATTTCAAAGGAGAAATTGATAGAGATATTGTTTTTGGAACAATTACAAAACCCTTGGAAGGTATCACCAGAAAGCCTATTGAAGCATCTCCCGATGAATTATCGAGTAATAATCGAAGTCGAAGTGCAAAGTTGAGAGTAGCAAAAATTATGAGTTAATGATTAAAACTTACTCATAATTCACTAACTTAATTATCATGGCAAAAAACGTATCAAAAAATAAGCACAAAAGTTCCGCAACTTATGGTCCAAATCGTGGAATATTCGCTTTCTTCGACCGTGTTTTTAACATGGACAAAATTTTGGGGGGTAAATTTCCAGCCTCTCAGTTACGTTATATCGTCTGGATTTCTGCTTTGATTGTGATTTATATTATTTCGTCATTGAACGCCGAGAGTCTTATTTATAAAATAGATAAAATGAAGGCAGAAGTTGAAGAACAACGAGCGGATTTTACGACTCGAAAAGCTGGTTTTATGAAAGATGGTAAGCAATCTGAAATCATCAAAAGAGTTGAACCAATGGGTTTGCAAGAAAATAAAACTCCACCGACAAAGATTGTCGTGAAAGATTAAACTAAAGACTATAGATTTTAGCGTAAAGATGAAAGAGGATTAAAATAAACGGATAGTTTATAGAATGTCTGTAAGCTCTAACAATATTTATTGACTAACCTCTGATTACCAATGAACATCAAAAAAGACATTATTATTAGGGTTCGCCTTATGTTTTTGTTCATCCTACTTTTTGCAGGAGGAATCGTTTGGCGTATTGTTCAATTACAAACGATTGAAGGTGAAAAGTGGCGAGCAAAAGCCAAACGAGTTTACGTTAAAGAACGGGTTGTAGTGGCAGTAAGGGGTAATATTTACGCTGCCGATGGTAGTTTATTGGCAACATCATTACCAAAATATAAAGTAGGATTTGACCCAAGGGTTTCAAGAATCAATAAAGTAAATGCTCAAATCTACGATGAAGGCATTGATTCATTATGTCATTTATTGGCTAATTTTTACGGAGATAAAGATTGGAAAGATTATTATTCAATGATTGATTTGGCTTGTCGTGATAATGTTCATTATATCCGTCTCAACGAAATGAAAATTGATTTTCAACAAAAGAAAGCGATGGAAACTTGGCCTATTTTCAGAAACGGAACTTTTAAAGGTGGCGTAGTTTTTGAAAAGACTAATGAGCGGTATAATCCCTTCGGAAAAATGGGTTTCAGAACAATTGGATACAAAAAAGAGAAAGAAAAAGTAGGCATTGAAAATAGTTTCGATGCTCAATTAGCAGGGACGAATGGAAAAGGAATTTTTGAAAAAATTGTGGGGGGAAGTTGGCGACCGATTGATGGCGGCGAAGAATCAATTCCAGTACCAGGGGTGGATATTCACACAACTATTGATGTAAATATTCAAGACGTTGCCGAGAGTTCTTTGATGAAACATCTTCGCCAATTAAGTGCCGATAAAGGATGTGTGGTGGTAATGGAGGTGCAAACGGGCGAAATAAAAGCCATGACAAACCTCACTCGTTTGAGAGATACCTTGGCGTATGCTGAAACCTATAATCATGCCGTTTTAGGACTTTCTGACCCAGGATCAGTATTTAAGTTGCCTTCGATGGTGGCAATGATGGAAATAAATGCTAATCTTCTCAATGAAGAATGGGTTCATACGGGTGATGGAACGCTAACGATTGGGAATAAGGTATTGAGAGATACAAAAGCACACGGAACTATTTCGGCTCAAGAAGTTTTTGAAACGTCTTCAAATGTGGGTATGGCTAAATTAATGCAGAGATATTTTGGGGGAAAAGAAAGAGAATATTACAAAAAATTGCATCAATTTCATTTAGATGAACCCTTGAATTTTCAATTACGCCCTGATGCTCGCCCAGTAATTAATACGCCAAAATTAGGAGATATAACAGCAATGCCTTGGAATTCAATTGGTTATGGAACATCTTTAACTCCTTTGCAGATGTTAGCTTTTTATAATGCCATCGCTAATGAGGGTAAATGGATTCAGCCGATTATTGTAAAACAAACTCAAATTGTTGATAAAATTGAGAATGATTATACAGTTTCACAGGTAAAATATAATGAACCTTTATGCAGTAAGGAAACCTTAGCGAAGGTTAGAAGAATGTTGGAGGGAGTTGTAGAAAGAGGAACTGCCATGAATATTAAAAATGATTTGTATAAAATTGCGGGTAAAACAGGAACTTCTCGAAAGTTCATTAATGGTAAATACCGGGAAGGAATGTATTATACTTCTTTCATCGGATATTTTCCTGCCAATGCCCCAAAATATAGTATAGTTGTGATGATTGATAATCCTCGTGGTGTGAAACAAGAAGCTCTTTTTGCTGCGGAAGCATCAGCTCCTGTTTTCAAGGAAATTGCTGATAAAATCTATGCTTGCGACATCACAATGCACAAACTATTGAATATTAAAAACCCTAATGGAAGGCAGTTTGCCACAAAAAAACAAGTGGTTCATACAGCAGATATCAAGGCAATTTGTGAAGAATTTAAAGTAGAAAAAGTGCCAAGTAATGAAGGGTGGTCTGTTTTGCGTGGCGATAATGGAATTTTGAAATATCAAGCTCGTCAAAATCCAAAAAATACTGTTCCTGACCTCAGAGGAATGACACTTAAAAATGCCATATATGTTCTTGAAAATAAAGGGTTTAAAGTGTCATTTAAGGGTGCTGGAAAAGTGGTTAGTCAGTCTATTCCTCCAGGAAGAACAACTATTAGAAATCGAAATATTGGATTGTTGTTAAACTAAAAAATTAGCTTCATAAGGCAATATCAATCTTCCAAAATTTATCTAATTAATAATTTAAAATTATCCAAACAACCATTTTTGTGTAATGGTTTGTTGAGTGTATTATTGCTTAGCGTACTTTACTTAATTTATGAAAACACTATCTCAACTTACTGCAAGCCTTAAAAAGAAGACCATTATCGGGAATCCCGAAATCATGGTTTCTGAAATTATCATTGATTCACGAAAAGTAAGCATAGGTTCAATGTTTGTGGCTTTGAAAGGTACACAAATAGATGGACATACCTTCATTCAGAAAGCAATTGATATGGGGGCAATGTCTATTCTTTGTGAAGACTTACCTGAAACTCGTCCCGATAATATTACATTTTTGCAAGTATCGAATGCCTCAGAAGCATTAGGATATTTAGCTTCTGAATTTTATGATAACCCTTCTAAAAAACTAAAATTAGTAGGTATTACTGGAACAAATGGCAAAACTACAACGGTGATGTTATTATTCCGTTTATTCAGAAATTTGGGCTATCGTTGTGGACTAATTTCAACGGTTCAAAATCAAATTGATGAATATGTAATCCCTTCAACGCATACGACACCTGATGCTGTTAGTTTAAATCAATTATTAGCAAAAATGGCTCAAATGGGTTGTACGCACGCTTTTATGGAAGTCAGTTCGCACGCTGTGGTACAACATCGCATTACAGGCGTAACATTCACAGGAGCAATTTTCTCAAATATTACCCACGACCACCTTGATTTTCACGGTACGTTTGATAATTATATCAAAGCTAAAAAAGGGTTCTTCGATGCTCTTCCAAAAACAGCTTTTGCTTTAATAAACATTGATGATAGAAGAGGAGGTGTGATGGTGCAAAATACCAAAGCAAGCATTAATACTTATTCCTTAGAAACTCTGGCCACCGTAAAAGGACGGATTGTTTCTGATAGTATTTATGGTCTGCAAATGGAAATAAATAACCATGATATTCACTTTCAATTAATTGGGACCTTCAATGCCTATAATCTTATGGCAATTTATGGAGCTGCCATTTTATTGGACGAAGATGCTAATGAAGTTTTAGTAGAAATGTCAAGCTTGAAAACTGCTCCCGGGCGTTTTGAGCAGATAGTATCGATGAAAGACCAAAAAGTAGGAATTGTAGATTATGCTCACACGCCCGATGCTTTGGAAAATGTTTTAAAAACAATTAATCAAATAAAAGACGGTAATCAGCAAGTTATTACCGTTGTGGGTTGTGGAGGGAATCGTGATGCGACTAAACGCCCAATTATGGCAAAAATCGCTTGTGAATTATCAAATAAAGTAATCCTAACTTCTGATAATCCCAGAAATGAAGATCCCGCCGAAATTTTGGAACAAATGCGTAAAGGCATACCACCGATTGACTTCAAAAAAACGTTAATTATTGAAGACAGAGAAGAAGCTATCTTTTTAGCAGTCAGAAAATTAGCAAAGGAAGGAGATATTATTTTAGTAGCAGGAAAAGGTCATGAAAACTACCAAGAAATTAAAGGAGTAAAGTACCATTTTGATGATAAAGAAGCCTTAGCGGAGGCTTTTGAAGCTAACTAAGTATGAGAGAGAGGTAAGCCAATGGTTTACGAACTACAGTTTGTTTCTGAATCGGAAAAGGGGTATTATTGGTAATTTCATGAATATATGTTGACAAACTCTTTAAAAAATTCATGAGGAAGTGAAATATTTTGTTGAGTAATCTATAGCACAAAGGTTGTACTAATAATAATAATCAATACCGTTTAATAATATGTCAATAATTTAACAATTTGATAAAATAGGTTCGGACGGAGATGTTTGAACCTATTTTATGGTAGGTATGTGTTGTCTATTTGAGTCAATTTACTAAATTAATAAAAATATATATTATATGATTTTATGATAAAATTCTGAATAAATAATGGTTAAACTACACCGTTTTGTATGCTTTGTGTCATACATACTGGTACGTAGAAAAGCATAAAATCTTCTTAACTTTCGTCAAGTTTTACATAATAAAATGCCTGTTTTTTCGTAAATTGCATTATGCAATCAGTAGAATTCCAAGAAGAAATCACGGTTTTTGCCGACGTGATTATCCCCGTCGCCATTCCCAATTTATATACTTATCGTGTGCCTCGTGAGTACGCTGCGAGCATTTGTGTAGGGGCAAGAGTTATTGTGCAATTTGGCAAAACAAAGGTCGTAACAGCTGTTGTGGCTAAACTTCATAATTCCCCACCTGCCAAATATCAGGCAAAATATGTTCTTGAATTATTGGACGATTCACCGTTGGTTACGCCTCAGCAAATTGAGTTATTTCATTGGATATCAGAATATTATATGTGTACGGTTGGCGAAGTGCTGAACGTGGCCTTGCCTTCTGGACTCAAAATTTCAAGTCTTTCAAAGGTTCAGTATAATCCTGAGTTTTCTTATCCCGAACTTCTCACAGAACGGGAGGTTCTTATCATTGAAGAACTGAAAAAGCATCAATCTTTGAATTATGATGAACTTGCCCGTTTCGCTGAAGTCAAGAATGTTTACCACATTATTAAATCTTTAATTCAGAAAAAAGCGATTATTGTTTTTGAGGAAGTTCGGGAAAAATATTCGCCTAAAATTCTAAAAAAAGTACGATTGAATCCTTTTTATGAAGATGAAAATTATCTAAAAGCTTTAATGGGTGAACTAGAGAAGAAGCCCAAGCAATTAGATATTCTCCTAAATTATCTTCGCCATGTTCCCGTATTGCGTACACCCGAATTGAACCGTAAGGGCTTAGAAAAGAAGAATTTGACGAAAGAAGAGGCTTCAGAAAGTTCCTTGAAAACCTTAATCAAAAATGGTATTTTAGAGCAATTTGAAATTATTGTAAGTCGTTTTGAAGAGGATGTAGATTTTGTGGAAGCACCCGTTCCAATTCTTTCAATATCGCAAGAAAAGGCTTTTGCTGAGATTATGAATAGTTTTCAAGAGAAGGAAACTGCGTTACTTCACGGAATTACGGGAAGTGGCAAAACGGAGGTTTATATCAAACTTATTGAACAGGTTTTAGCAAGTGGTTCGCAAGTTTTGTATCTCCTGCCCGAAATCGCTTTGACTACCCAAATCGTTATTAGACTACGGAAAGTTTTTGGGGATAAAATGGGCATTTATCACTCCCGATTTTCGGATAATGAACGGGTTGAAGTGTGGAAAGGCGTTGTTTCGGGTAAATTTCAATTTGTGGTTGGGGTGCGTTCTGCGGTGTTTTTGCCTTTTAATAATTTGGGATTAATCATTGTGGATGAGGAACATGAGACTTCCTACAAACAATTTGACCCTGCTCCAAGGTACCACGCTCGTGATGTGGCAGTTGTGATTGCCCACCGACAAAAAGCAAAAATTTTGTTGGGTTCAGCCACGCCTTCCATCGAAAGTTTTTATAATGCCCAAACCAATCGTTATGGTTTTGTGGAAATGAAAGAACGTTTTGGAAATACGCAATTACCTGATATTGAATTAATTGATATTAAAGTTGCTCGAAAACAGAAAATGGTGAAAGGAGATTTTTCTGATTTGATGTTGGACAAAGTAAGGCTCAATTTCGAGCAAAAAAAGCAGACTATTTTCTTTCAAAACCGCCGTGGATATTCGCCTTATATTCAGTGTGAAGACTGTGATACGATTGCCTCTTGCAATAATTGTGATGTTAGTTTAACCTATCATTCTAACGGTCAGGAGTTGCGATGTCACTATTGCGGATTTCACGAACCCATGCCTCGAACTTGTCAGGCTTGCGGTTCTGCAAAAGTGCGGACAAGAGGTTATGGTACTGAAAAAATTGAGGAAGAATTACAGATTTTATATCCATCTGCCAAAATTGCTCGCATGGATTTAGACACAACCCGCACAAAATCTGCCTTCCAAACGCTAATAAATGAAGTGGAAAGTGGAGGCGTAGATATGCTCGTGGGTACGCAAATGGTAGCAAAAGGACTTGATTTTGAAAAAGTTAGTTTAGTGTGTGTCTTTGATGCCGATCGCATGATTCACTTTCCAGATTTCCGTTCGGCTGAAAGAGCTTTTCAATTATTAACCCAAGTTTCGGGTCGGGCGGGGCGGAGAAGTACGCAAGGAAAAGTATTAATTCAGACCAATAATCCTGCTCAAAAAATCCTTACTCAAATTATTAAAAACGATTATGTGGGTCTATACAAAGACGAAATAAAGGAGCGAGAGGATTTTCAATATCCGCCATTTACTAGACTTATTAAACTGATTATTAAACACATAGACGAACCAATTGCCGAAAAAGCTGCTATTTTCTTAGCCGAAAAATTAGCCGAAAAATTAAGCAAGCAAAGAGTTTTAGGTCCAGAAAAACCATTGATAGAACGGATCAGAAATCAGTTTTTATTTGAAATAATGATTAAATTAGAGAAGACTTTAAACTTAAAAGCCGCCAAAGAATTCATTGCTGAGGAGGTGCTGAATATCAGATTATCGAAGGATTTTAAAGGGATTTCTGTGGTGGTGGATGTGGATTGTGGGTAGGGGGGAATGAAATATAAATTTACAAAAATCCCTTCCAGAATAACTGAAAAAGATTTTTTATGAGTTCGCTATTTGCTTTTGAACATCAAGTATAAAATCAATACTCACATCTAATATATCCGCAATATCTTCTATTGATAGCTTGCCTTTCGTTAATGCAACCTTTACGCTTTGCTTCTTATTGCGTATTTCTCCATTGACAGCTTCTGCATTACGAGCCACTAAAATTTCAAAAAATGCCTTTTCATCGGGTGTCACTTTTCGACTATCCAATTCATCTATGGCAATTTTCAACCACTCCTCATTCCAAAACTTTGGAAATTAATTGTATGGGTTGTGTGACTGTATGAATAGTTTTCATTGTATAAATCAGTTTTTCTAAATTTTCTGTAATTCAATTGCAATAATCCCTCTGTATGTAAATGCAACATAAAAACTTACTCTATCACCAAGCAAAAGATCTATTTGCATATTATATTTATCAAAATATAGACTATCGCCAAAAGTATCTCTCATCAAGAATCCATGACTTAATTCGTTTTTCTTTATTGTTCCTGAGAATTTTAGTTTTTTCCCATTCTTTTTTAAAAATCCTCTTGGTTGCCTTTTTATAGAAGGGGCTATTGGAATTTGAGATAACTCATTAAATATATTTTTTGCATCATTAATCTGATTGTTAAGATACAATGCCCTTGCATATAGAAACTGTGCGTCATGCCTACTATCATTAGTGGTAAAGGATTTTCGTAAATGATGCAATATTTCGGATATATTCTCTTCTGGCAGATCCATTAACATTTTCCCTTTTGTGAAATGCAAATCTCTATCATTAGGAGAAGCTTTTAAAGCCTCTGTCATAACTAAAATAGCACTATCTTTTTTACCATCTTGATACAGTAGCTTTGCATATCTAATAGCTATAAAAGGAGAGTTTTTGTTAGATTCAAAAGCTTTTTGCAATATTATTTTTGCATCTTCACTTTTATCCATCAATTCATTAAAAGAAGCTTCAACTTCTGAAATATATTCATCATCAATAAATATTTGTTTTGCTTTTGCAAAACATTTCTCTATCTCTTTTAATTCACGTTCAATAGCTGGAATATCAGCATCCAATAAAGTTTTTTTAAGCCTGAAAATGTGACATTTTATCAAGGTATGATAGGCATGAGATGTTTCTGGTTTTTTCTTAATTAATCTTTCACATAAAGTAATCGAATCGTTAATATATCTATCTTTTTCTAAATTTGTAGATGCTACTTCCGCATTTTGTAAAGCTAACTCTGCGTAACTATGTGCTATTACAACATCGTGAGGGGCTTTTTCTTTAGCTAAATCTAAATATTTTTGAGCTGTATATAAACTACCGCCAGAGTTATTCATTTCAAATATTGCTCGCTGTTGTAATACCTTTGCATCTTCTGGATTATTTTTTTTAGCCAAGTCAAGAAGTTTTCTATTGTTTTGAGGATCATTAAAAATGGATTGAAGTTTTCTTGCATTAATCATTGCAATATAAGCTAATCTATCACTATCAAAGTCAATATTCAAATTATTCAACACTCTATAATATTCATCAAATCGAGATTGCTCATCTTTAAGGGCTCTTTCAAAAACAATATCTGCTATCTGTTTATGCCTTGTTAGATAAATAAAATCATTGATTCTATAATCTTGTTTATCAAATACAATAAATTCAAGGGGCTTAAAAAATTTATCTTTAAATTCCGTAAAACTTATATTGTGAATTCTTGAAATTAAACCTGCCCTTGCCGCTGCACCAAGTCTGTGTAATATACTAACTGTTAAATATAGTGATTTTGCAGATTCACTACTTATGGAATTATATTCATCAAAAATAATTTCTTCAAATGGTTTACCATGAGTAGCTTCATAGAGAGCAACAAGTAATTGGCTTTTTGCAAATTCTAAAAATAATTTTCTCCTGTCTTCTGAGGACTTAATTTTTAGTGTTCCTAATGCATTATGCCTTTCGAGTAATGATATTAGTAAATCTACTTCTGTTGAATTCAAAAATTTAATTTCATAGCTTTCTGTTACAAATTTTTCCAAATATTTACAATCAGTATTCCATATATTAACTCGTTCTGTACATATTATACTTAAAGGTATTTTCTCTTTAATACACTTATTTATAATATTTTTCAATTCTTCCTCCTGTCCCGAAACACCGTCAATAAAAAGGAAAATTCTTGATTTTACATAATTAAATAATTCTAAAAAGTTTTCGTATTTTAACCTCGCTCCTGGTTTTAAAAAAATACAAAATTGGTCATAAACTGTTGCCGCATCCCACGCAATTCTTTTTAATAACACACTTTTACCAGAGCCTGCATATCCTTTAATTACAAATAGTTTAGTTGCAAGTGTTGCTTCATCTTCATCTAAAAAAACTTCTGAAATAATCCCATCTGTAATACTTCTGTGTACATCAAGATTTGTAGCAATAGGAGTCCAATTTTCAAAATATCCTTTGTAAAATGCTCTTGGGTCAGTTGGTTCTGTTGGAAAAGAATAATGTAAATAATCAATGTCTCTTTCTAAAAAAGTGTTAAATTCCTCTGTTGGACGAACATCATTCACACTTACTACGAATTTATTGTAAATAGGGAAATCTACTTTTGGTTTTAATGCACCTAATATTCTATTATTTTGGCTTATTTCTTCATCTAATTTATATAAAAAATTCTCAAAGGACATTTTTAGACTCGTTATCTTTTTTGATTCCCACATACTATTTGATATGTCATCAATATTAGGAGCTACCATATACGATCGGGGTTTTGAATCAACAGAACTACTTATATCTTGAAAGGCAGCTCTAATATCTAAATCTGCAAAACTAAAACCTACAAAAACAAATGTATAGTCAGAAGCCATTTCTTGTAATCTACCAAATAATCTTTCTCTACCTTTTTTATGTGATACATACTGTTCTGGTGTTAAAATTAGTGGAACATTTTCGTCATTAATGTTAGAGATACAACCATGTAATTTATAATATGGTAAACTTTTATCTGTTCTTATTACTTCTTTCTGATTTGTATTCTTTACAACTGGTGAAAGTTCTTGAACACTTTTGTTCTTATTTGCGTAAGCTTTTTCAATAATACGGTCATAGTTAGTAGTAAATACAGGTTCAACGCATTTAAAAGTACAATAAAACTGCTTGGAAAAATACAAATTGAGCTTATTTTGGATAATGAAAAAAGATTCAATTTAAGATAAAACCTAAAAATGAAGTATTTATGTTAACATAAACCTAAAAC
>JANXRS010000128.1 GCA_025356745.1 Arcicella sp. | reverse complement strand
GTTTTAGGTTTATGTTAACATAAATACTTCATTTTTAGGTTTTATCTTAAATTGAATCTTTTTTCATTATCCAAAATAAGCTCAATTTGTATTTTTCCAAGCAGTTTTATTGTACTTTTAAATGCGTTGAACCTGTATTTTGTTGGTAAACTTCAATACTACCAGCAATCCGATTTTTAAACAATCCAAAATCTAAACCAAAGTTTGTTTCTGAGGTGGAAGCCCACGTAAGATTTTTGTTCGCTAAACTGTTCACAATATACCCAATATTATTACCTGCTGTTCCTGGACCAAAGTTATAAAAGTTTGTTCCTAACGTTCCCAAAGTGGTGTATGGGGCAATTCCACCGTTGGCAGACACACCAAAACCTGCTCTTAATTTTAAATTAGAAATTGCAGGGACATTTTTCATAAATTCTTCTTCCGAAACACTCCAAGCTCCTGAAACGGCTGGATAATTATAATACTGAACACTTGGCGATAGAACGGAACTTCCATCTCTTCTAAAAGTTGCCGATAAAGCGTACTTGTCTCCGTAAGAATACGTTGCACGACCCATAAAGCCAATTAAACCTTGTTCTGAGAAACCCGTTCCACTACCATTACCATTTGCAACAACCGTAGTAGCTAAGTTTAAATTATAATATTGAACATAATCGGCAGGTAAGCCCGTACCACTAAATGAACTTGACTGACGGCGGTCTTTTTGAACCTCATAAACACCCGTTAAAGTTAATAAATGCTTAGTATTGAAAGTTTTAACGTAGTCAATCTGGTGTTGCATATTTAACGTTGAAGTTTCACCATTATCAACTCTTGCATTAGCCTGTGCCAAACTTGTGCTGCTATTATAGAAAGTATTTGGTCCATAATAATTTCCACCGTTATCTGAAATATAGTTGGCATTTAATCTCAACGTATATTTAAGACCATCTAAGATTTTATAATCAGCGTAAAAAGTATTAAACGTTCTAAGGTTTCTGGTTTTATTAGCAATAGCATTGGGATTATCAATAATCGTTAAAGGACTAACTGTTGCATTATCCAATAATCCTGTTAGTGGAAGAAGATTCACTGAACCATCAGCATTATAAGGTTCTACTAAGGGACTTAAACGCATTAATCCACCAATTGGATTTCCTTCGTTGTTTCGGTATCCCAAAATATTCATCGTACTTAAACCGATGCTCATTCTCTTACCAATTTTCTGGTCAATACTTGTTTGGACAGTGTAACGAGTGTAGTTGATATTAGGAGTATTACCAGTTTCTTTGTAGTATCCCGCCGAAAAGCCATATTTTGTTAAATCTGTACCACCTGAAACGCCCAAATTATGTTCCGTAACGTAGCCAGGCTTGAAAATTAATCCTTGCCAATCAGTAGATATTCCCTTGGCAAGACCTGCTTGTTCGGCGGGACTTAAACCGTATCCTGTTGAACCAGGCGTTACAACATTTCCAGCAGCTGCTTCTGCTTTGAAAGCGGCATATTCAACGCCATTGAAAACCTTGTATGTATCAATTGGATTCACTACCCCATAACTTCCCGAATAAGTGAAAGATGGTTTTCCGATTCTACCTCTCTTAGTCGTAATCAAAATAACACCCCCCGCACCTCTTGAACCATAAATTGCTTTTGCCGAGGCATCTTTCAGAACATCTAAACTTGAAATATTATCCGAGTTTAAATCGTTGATGCTACCATTAAACTGAACACCATCCACCACAATTAAAGGAGCATCAACGGCATCTGCTTCACCCTGTGAACGAGCCATCTGACGGCTTCCTCTAATACGAATTTGAGCACCTGCTCCTGGGGCAGTGCTATTACTAACGATATCAACCCCCGCCAAACGACCTTTCAAGGAATTGATGATGTTAGCAGTTGGCACCTCTTTCAAAGCTGTGGGCGTAATTGAGGCAATTGCCCCTGTGATGTCCCGCTTGCGTTGAGTGCCATAACCAACCACAACAACTTCTTCTAATGAAGTAATATCTTCATCCAAAATTACGTCTATCACTGAACGAGAGCCTACTAAAATTTCCTTTTTTTGATACCCTATCAAGGTAAAAATCAGGGTTTCCTTAGCGGTTGCTTCAATGCTATATTTTCCGTTTACATCGGATACTGCACCTCTATTTGTTCCTTTAACCCCAACGCTAATTCCTTGTAAAGCGTCGCTGTTACTGGTTTTGATACTTCCCGTAACAACTTGTTTTTGTGCTTGTATATTAAAAGCAAAAAGAGAAATAAAGAAAAAGAAAACCGCTACTTCTTTTATCTTTCTAACTCCATTTTTTCGATTGTGGTCGAAATTTTTCATTTTGTAAATGTTTATGGTGATATTTAAGACTTATTGAAATAATATAATTTCTGATAAAAAAATCTATCTATCAATAATTACGCTTAAACAAAAATCCTTGTATGTAAGCCAAAACTGGCAGTAAATTTTGTATTAAAAAAATAAAATAGTAGATTTTTTTTGTAAAGTTTCATAAAAACTATCGGAAACGATTTCGGAAACGTTTCCGATAGTTTTGGTAAAATCTTATTTTTTTTATATAATTTTATAGTATTAAAAGGTTTACCATTTTATACAAATCATAAAATATAAATACCTGTTTAAGGTGTATGAGAATAATCTAATTTTAGCTATGGTAAGTTGCTTAAAGTGCGAAAATACTGAAAGCGTTGTAAAGGCAGGATTGCTTAGAGGTAAACAACGCTATTATTGCAAGAATTGTGAAGTTCATTTTACGATAAAAAATTCACAAGATACGATTGTTAAGAAATCACATCAAATCACCATTATTGACATTGCTAAAACCCTTGGCGTTGCCCCTTCAACGGTTTCGAGGGCGTTGAATAATAAAGCCGAAATAAATCCTGAAACCCGTAAAGCAATCTTGAAAGTTGCTTATGAGTTGGATTATAGACCTAACTTGTTAGCACAAAGTCTAAATCGTGGAGAAACGCATACGATTGGGGTTATTATTCCCAATATTGAAAGACCTTTTTTTGCAGGAGTATTAGCGGGGATTCAAAACGTGGCAAGTAATGCAGGGTATAGAGTAATTATTTGTCAGTCTAATGAAACACATCATACTGAAATTTTAAATGTTCAAGCCTTAATGGCAAGTCGGGTAGATGGACTTTTGATAAGTCATTCAAAAGAAACGTATTCTTTCGACCATATTAAATTACATCTCAACAAAGGTGTGCCAATTGTCCATTTTGATCGGGTTTGTAATGAATTGGATACACCAAAAGTAATTCAAGAAGATTTTAAAGGGAGTTTTGATTTAGTTGAACATTTGATATTACAAGGCTGTAAAAGAATTGCGATAATGGCTGGACCCGAAAGATTATTGATAAGTCAAACTCGATTTAAAGGGTATAAAGCAGCACTCAAAAAGCATGGAATTAAATTTGAAAAAGAGTTGATTTATCACGGAAATTTCAAAAAAGAAGATTCTTTAATTGCGCTAAATAGCTGGTTAAAATTACCAAATCCCCCTGATGGCATCTTTACGGTTCATTATGCCAATGCCATTGAAATGATGGTTGAAGTTAAGAAAAGAAATATCAAAATCCCTCAAGAAATAGCTTTTGTGGGATTTGGCGATGAATTAATTGCAGAATTATTTGAGCCTTCACTAACCGTTTTTCACCTTTTTCCCTATCAAGTTGGAGAAACTGCTGCCAGCCTTTTAATTGATAATATTATTCACAAAGAAAATTTTAAACAATACAGTCAGGTGGTTAGAGGAGAACTGATAATTCGAACTTCCTCATTAAAAAAGTTTAATTATGACTAATATTTCACAAATGTCTTTCAATTAAAAGTACCAGTTAATAAATATTCCGAAAAATGTAGAAAATAACAAAACTTCATCCCATCAGAATTTCATTTCTGTATCAATTAAGGGCAAATCTCTTTTAAATAATGACTTTTCGAAATTTTCAAATAAAATTATATTTTTCGTTAAGAAATTGTACTATTTTAAGAAAAAAATACCATATTAAGTCATTTTATATAGTAAATGATATTTCAATTTAGTATTTTAAAAAATACAGCTATTGAAAAATAATTATTTTTAACCATCTCTAACTCTAATTTACAGATACTTAGACAGTTGATTAGTGAAATATTACAACAAACAAAATACTCTACAAAAATCATTAAGCAATTTTTCGTAATTTTGTGTGATAATCCGAACCTAAATTTATATGTATTCAACTCGTAGCTTATCTGCTATTTCCTCAATCATTTTATTAATATTCCTCATAGTAAGTTTTTACTACGGAATTTTATCCCCTCCGCCTTTAATTACTTACACAACTGATGAAAATTTTATTGGCGAATCAGGCATCTTTCTGCTGTACGGAAATACCCCAAGAGCCTTAGAATGGGCAGCTTTACCTAGCACTTTTATTGCCTACTTACTATTTTTAGTTTGGTGTGGAGTTTCAATACTGAAAAGCATTTCTTCAATTCACGGATTGCCCGATATGTTAACACTCATTGATAAAAATGCTTTTTATTATCTTAATAATCGAGAACAATTTGTAATTTGGGAGCGTTGGTTTCAGATTTTTTTAATCGGTTTCATTGTTTATAAAACCATTCAGTTCATCATTCATTCAATACATCCCGTTCTAAAACCTGAAATTAAAATCATTTTAACAATTCTTTGTGTTTCTGCAGATGCAATTTGGGTAACTGTACCTTTAATTCGTCCAGAAGCATTATCGGGAAGTTTGTTTTTATATATCATTGTAAGAATCCTTTTTACTGAAAAAATAACTTTAAAAGTTGCAACTACCTTACTAATTCTTTTTATCTTAACTTTTACTCAGCGACTCATTTTTGTGTTTTTTAGTCCATTTGTTGTGGGTAGTATCTTAATCCATTTGTGGCAACAAAAAATTATTTGGAAAACGTATTTGAAGTATTTTTCGATTATCGTTTTGGCTCTTTTTGCTTTTATGCCTTTTATCGTTACCGATACAATGGTGGTAATGAAATCATTTCTTGGTGGTGTTTTTACCAAAATAAATCACAATCAAATGGATACCTATTTTAATATGGATTTCATTAATAATTTCCTAAGCAAACCAATCAATATTTTCTTTTCAATTTTTGCCATGATAGGTTCATGGTTTTTTGTTAAACTATATCCATCCAAATTCATTACTTTATTATTTATTGGCAATTTTCTCTTTATCCTATTTTCATCTCTTAAAGCCGCTCAATTATATATTACTCACACATTTCCATTATCTATGATGGCAATTATTATGGTTGGGTTTGGTATAAATAGTGTAATTAATTTGGCAAAAGAAAATCAAAAAAAATGGATTTTGGCAATTTTGGCTTTATTTTTAAGTATCAATTCACTTTGGACTATTCATGAAATTTTTGTGGCTGTAACTAAACGACAACAAAACATTGCCGATGCTGTTTCTTGGATTAAGAGTTTAAAAAATAACCAGAAAATTGCCTTAGCTCTTGATTTTGATGGGTTAATTCCCAAAAATAAAGCCTGTCTTCTTCGAGAATATGAAGCAAATGCCAGTGATATTTATCGAATTAATAAACTCAATAAATTATTAAAAATGCCTCCCTCCGACTCTCTAAGCAAATTTACCTTACCAATTTTGGCTCAGTCATTTGCTTTTGAGGACGAAAAGCTATTCGATACACAATACCAAATAGCTTTGAAATACGTTAATACAGATTCAACAAAACGTTTTGATACAGATTATTTCTTTGAAAATATCAATAATATGAGCCATTGTTTATTAAAAACTGAAGCTTTAAAACGTTTTCAAGAAGGAAATTATCATTATATTATTTCGAAAGAACAAATCCCTAACTTAACACCCATAAAATCATTTATAAAAGGTGGCGGTGATATATTTTGGGCTTATGAATTTAAAAATAGAATAACTAATAAAAATTAAATAATTCACACAACTGGAGCAGATAATATTATAAAGAATAGTACAGTATAAATTTATTTTTATCCTATCTAATTCTCTATTTCGCTAAAAAAATCTCCTCCATTTTAATTGAATAGTTTGTAATTTTGCAATATGAATAAGTATTTTAACTTCAAATATAGTCGTCAATTCTTAGGGATTTTTATCGTCTTCATGGGAAGCCCTTTGATTTTTTTCTTCAAAGAAGTACTAGGCTTCGGGGGAGGCTCAACTTTTACAATTGTTAGTTTAATTTTGGGCTTAGCCCTTATGGTTTCACCCAAGGAGCTTTTCCGGGTGTTTTATAAACCTTTTTTACCGTCTTATAGACTTGCGTTTACATATCTGTTTGTTGTATTGATTAATTTCTTTTTTATTAACCCTTTTTACGGATATAGTGCAAACAGTTCAGTGTTCATAAGAGATTTAGTTAATTACCTTTCTATTTTTACTTTTTTTATTTTGCTTTTAGGCGTATCCAATGAAGTTAAAGATTACTTCCTACCAATAGTAGTATTTCTTACCTTTTTCGGGAGCATTTGTTTAATATATTCAATGGCGACCAACGCTAATTTTATTATCGGACAACGAGCATCGGTCGTTTTTGGCGATGGAACAACCACCGCCAGTGGTAATCCTCACGTGTATGCACGGAATGCTTTTGCTGGAGTATTTTCGTCTTATGTAATGTTGAAAAATAGAAATACGTTTTGGAAATTATTCTCTTTAGTAAATATGATTTTCTCAATTATTGTGTTAGTTTTAACCCAAGCGAGATCTATTTTATTAGGATTTTTCTTTACAGTGGCCATTTTTTTATACTATAATATATCGGCAAAATCAGCAAAAATTGCTTTTAAAAATATTTTTAAGCTTCAAAATATTTTCGTAATTGCTATTTTCTTGAGTGGAGTTTCTTATTTTATCAGTACCCAAGATAGATTAGTTTCCATCATAAATCTCTATTATGATTCTTTTAACGTTACATTCACAAAAGCCCTTTTAACGGCGGCAGGAATGGAAGATGAGAAAACAATTGATTATTCAGCTTTGGGAAGGGTAAATACTTTTACAGAATTTAAGAAAGTATTATTAGAAACGCCTTGGGAATTGATTATGGGAAAAGGTTATCGTTTCCTTTACATGGATATTCCAATTTTAGAAACTTGGATTGATTGTGGAATCATTGCTTTTTTAAGTTTTGCTCTCATGAATTGGGTTATTTTCAGAGAAGCGTTAAGAGCTATAAAAGATGGCACAAATCCTTTGACAACCTTTTTGGGCTATTTTTATATGTGTTATTTCGTAACTTTATTTACGGGTGGCGAACCTTATGGAATTGCCTATTGGTTTGTTTTTTGCGTAATGATTCGATTTTTGGGCATTAATTATTTGCAAAGAAATTCCAATCCACTCCAAAGAAAAAAACAGCATATTTCACCAGAAATTACCTCATAAATGAAGATTTTAATCGTTCACAATCAATTATGGGCTCATTATAAAGCAATCATTTTCAATGAGTTACAAGAATTAATCGTTTTGAATAAAACAGATTTATTATTAGTTGTTCAAATGGCATCTATTGAAAAAAGTCGAGTTAATTTAGGGAATTCAGACAACTCAATTCATCAATATCCTTACAAACTTCTTCACGAAGGCATACTCGAAGACGTAGGATTATGGCAAAGAGTTTCGGGAATAATAAAAGCCATCCAAGCATTTAGACCAGATATTGTAAATTTAACAGGATACTACGATTTTGCCTCTTGGGCAGTATTATTTTACTGTAAAATAAGCAGTATTAAAACCATACTTTCCAACGAATCAACCGCCGATGACCATGCTCGAAATAAGGTAAAAGAATTCTTCAAATCCTTGATTATTAAACAATTTGATGGATATTTTAATTTTGGAACACTTTCGAAAAACTATCTTTTGGGACTGGGAGTACAACCTGAAAAAATGCTAGTAAATCGTAATTGTGTGGATAATGAAACATTGAAGAATACGTATCAAAATTGCCTACCTAAAAGAATTGATAGACAAAAAGCGTTAAACTTAGCTTCAAAAAATTTCATTTTTGTAGGAAGATTAATTGATTACAAAAATATTTTAGTTTTTCTTGAAGCCTTCGGAATAGCTCAGTCAAAATTAGAGGGAAATTGGGGCGTAATTATTCTTGGTGACGGAGAACAAAAAGAGGATTTGCAACAATTCGTTAAAGAAAAAAATATTCAATATATAAGTTTCCAAAAGGGTGTTTCTTGGCAACAAGTCCCTGAATATTTGGCACTTAGCAATGTTTTAGTATTGCCTAGTTATTCCGAACCTTGGGGCTTAGTAGTGAATGAAGCAATGGCTTGCGGACTGCCAGTAATTGTTTCAGAAAAATGTGGATGTGCCATTGATTTAGTAAAAAATGGCAGCAATGGCTTCATTTTTTCGCCCAATAATATTGAACAATTGACTACAATTTTGCTAAAATTTATGAATCAAGAAGTAGATTTCAAGCAAATGGGACAAATTTCTGAAAAAATAATCCAAGAATACTCACCTGAAAATGTGGCAAAAGAAATGTATGAAGGATATAAAAAACTCAATCAATAATAAAACTGCCTACTGAACACTATTTTCTAAAAATGTCATCCAAAAAAATAATTAATTCCATTCAATTTCTAAGAGGTTTTGCGGCTTTAGCGGTAGTTGTGCATCATACGGGAGGATACGTAAAAAGATATTTTGAGCCTGCCCTTCTTTTTGGAGATTATTTCAGCCTTGGTTTTGCGGGCGTTGATTTATTTTTTGTGATTAGTGGTTTTATTATCCATTTTACGAGCGAGAACTATCTCAATAATCCTTCAAGACTTAAGGAATATCTCAAAAAACGCTTCGTTCGGGTTTATCCTATTTATTGGGTAATTACTACGGTTTTATTTGTTTCAAGTTGGTTAATTACCATTATACTTCATAGAAATATTTTCAGTATTGGCTATCCTAACACATTCAGTGCGTATCTTCAAACATACACTTTATTTCCTTTGCATTTTGCCATAAATCCTGTAACTTGGACGCTGAGTTATGAGCTATTCTTCTATCTTGGATTCTCGCTTTTAATTATCTCAAAACGGCTCTGGGTGATTCCAGCCCTAATTTTATCAGTTTCTCTTTTTCATCTTACAGTTAATATGCCAGATGGTAATTTGAGCTATTTTAATTTCTTTTTTAGTGGATATAACTTTGAATTTTTGTTTGGCTTTTTAATATTTCAATTTTACAAATCTGTCAAGTTACCAAATTTATTATCTATATTTTTGCTGATTGTATCTTTTGGGGTAATCATATATTTTGGCTATTCAGTGAGTGATATTGATTCGTTTAAACGGGTTTTAGTGTTTGGATTACCTTCCAGTTTGATATTAATTGCCTTATTAAATTTAGAGCAAAATGAAGTAATTTCATTTCCAAAATTCTGCCTTACTTTAGGTGATGCTTCTTATACCTTATACCTCATTCATTTTCCGATGATGCTGTTAATAAATAAATTACCGCAAATAATGGGTTATACTATCACTGCCAACCAAGAGGTTTTGTATAGTTATTTCATTATAATTTGCATCATTATCGCAAGTATTTTTGTTCACAAATGGATTGAAAAACCTCTTGCCAAAAGATTAAATATGATATTAAATTCATAATCTTATTTATGCCTAATTTTCTATAATTTCTAACAAAACTATGTAATTGCAAAAATGAAAATCTTAAACATTTGTGGATATTCTTGGGATATTGGCGGTCCACCAAAAATAATTTATGACCATGCTATTGTTCAAATGAAATTAGGGGCGGAAGTAACCATTCTCACGCCAATTTCTGAAGGGCAAAAATTATACGCCATTCCTTCGGGTGCAAAAGTTATCACTTGCAAACGTCATTGGTTTTCAAAATTTTGGGCTGAATTTTCACCTGAATTATATACTTGGATTAAAGCTCATGGAAACGAATACGATATTATTCACATTCACGGAGTTTGGCATTTTGCGGGTGTAGCTCCCTATTTAGCAAGAATTAAAACAGCAAAATGTATCACAACCCACGGTTTGCTCGACCGTTGGACAATTGGAAAAGGATACTGGAAAAAATATCTTTTTGGCTTACTTTTTCAAAAAAGAATCCTAAGAAACACGGAACTCATTCAAATAAATAATACCGATGAACAAGATGATTTAAAACGTTTTTTAGGATTTGAACATCCAAACGTAAAAATTATTCCCAACGGCATGAACTTGGAAGATTTTTCTAAATTACCCGTAAAAGGGATTTTTAGAGATAAATTCCAAATTCCTGACGACAAAAAAATCATTCTGTTTATGAGTAGAATAAATCTAAAAAAAGGCTTAGATTTATTATTACCCGCTTTCAAAGAAGTTGCTTCTCAAAGGTCCGACTGTTTATTGATTTTAGCAGGCTCAGATGATGGTTATTTGACTGAAACTCAGCATTTTATTAAAGAAAAATTCTTAGAAAAAAGTGTTAAATTAGTGGGAATGCTCACAGGAAATGACAAATTAGCGGCACTTTCTGATGCTGATATATTTGTTTTACCTTCTCATTCTGAAGGTTTTTCCATTGCAACGCTCGAAGCCTTAATTTCAGGAGTACCTTCGCTCCTATCTGACCGTGTGGGTTTTGGAGAAGCCATTAAGGAATCAAATGCTGCTCATTTGGTGAAATTAAACCAAGAAAGCATTTCAGAAGGACTTCTTAAAATGCTTGATGATGAAGAATATTGCAAAACTTTATCAAAAAATGGAATAACTTTAGTAGAAAACAGTTACGATATTAAACTGGTAGCAAAACAACTCTATGAGGAGTTTGAGAAAATAATGAAATGCAAATAATATCACATTTTCTAAATTTAAACATTAATATTTACCAATAGCAAATGCAAGATATTTCAGTCATAATTTTAACTTTCAATGAAGAGAAACACATTGCAAGGTGTATCAAATCTTTACTCACATTTACAGATAAAATTTACATTATTGATTCGGGTTCTACTGATAAAACTGTTGAAATTGCGGAGCGTTTAGGGGCAAAAGTAGCAGTAAACCCATGGATTAATTATGCAACACAGTTCAATTTTGGCATTGAAAATAATCCTTTCAAAACTACATGGTTAATGCGAATGGACGCAGATGAGTACGTTCTACCAGAATTATCCGATGAAATTAATCAAAAACTTTTCGAAACTCCTCAAGAAATTAGCGGAATGTACATTAAAAGACGAGTGCTTTTTTTTGATAAATGGATTCGTCACGGAGCATATTATCCGATATGGTTATTAAGAATTTGGCGAAATGGACACGGAATTTGTGAAGAAAGCTGGATGGACGAACATATTAAACTGTTTCAAGGAAAGACTGTTCAACTTCAACAAGACCTTGTTGATCATAACTTAAATAATTTGACTTGGTGGACCCAAAAACATAATCTTTACGCCATCAGAGAAGTGATTGATTTATTGAACATCAGATATAATTTTCGAGATTTTGAGGCCGTTGAGCCAAAATTACTGGGTACTCAGGAACAACGTAAAAGATATTTGAAAATAAAATATGCATCTCTTCCTTTATTTACTCGACCGATATTTTATTTTATTTACCGATATTTTTTAAGATTAGGTTTTATTGATGGCAAACAAGGCTTGATGTGGCATTTTCTACAAGGATTTTGGTATAGATTTTTGATTGATGCTAAGATTTATGAAATTTATCATCGGGTCGGTCGAGACAAAGTAGCTATTATGGATTTTTTCAAAAGTGAGTACGGTAAAGATTTAACAAAATGAGCATAGAAACTGATTTATCTAAATTCAATAATGATTGGTATAATCCTGGCAATAAAATAAAAGTGATTGCTTGGTTTTTTGGTAACAGTCTGATAATCAATAACTACTTTCCAATTCCAGTATTTTTTAAAATTTTCATTTTAAGATTATTCGGGGCTAAAATTGGGAATAACGTTATGATAAAACCCAAAGTAAACATCAAGTATCCTTGGTTTTTAGAGATTGGTAATAACGTATGGATTGGAGAAACCGCTTGGATTGATAACTTTGTAAAAGTCGTGATTGAAGATAATGCCTGTATTTCACAAGGAGCTTTATTATTGACTGGCAATCACAATTATAAAAAAAGTACGTTCGACTTAATACCACGTGAAATTCATATAGGGAAGGGGGCATGGATTGGAGCAAAATCAATCGTTTGTGGAGGGGTAGTTTGCATGAGTCATGCGGTTTTAACAGTCAATTCTGTGGCTACAAAGAATCTAAAACCTTACACGATTTATCAAGGTAATCCAGCAGTAGAAATTAGAAAGCGAGTAATTTCTTAGTGATTGTTTTGGTATTTATGAGTATTCCTTGTAAATTGGTATGCTATTCGTCTCCAACTCCTACCATTATTATAGTTTGAATAATTAATTTGTACAATTTCAGCAAACTACCCGATTAACATCCATGACTAATTTTTTTTTGAATCTTTATAATGATAGATTTTTTCAAATTATTCTATCTGCAATCGTAGCCTGTGCTACATCCATTACGGCTATACCCGTAATCATAAAAATATCTCGACTGAAAAATCTAATGGCGGACCCTGGCGAACGAAGTTCACACATTACAAAAACACCAACATTAGGTGGGGTAGCTATTTTTGCTTCTACATTAATCAGTTATTTTTTGTGGGAGAATCCTGATGAAGGACAATTGATTCATCTTTCTATTTCTGCTATTGTAATTCTTTTTTTCTTAGGCGTTAAAGATGATATTTTAGTCTTATCTCCAAAAAAGAAAATGTTTGTTCAAGTTGCGGTATCAGGATTAGTAGTAATTTTAGCAGATTTACGAATTGAAAATCTTTTTGGTATTTTTGGAATAAATGAAATACCATATGTCATTAGTCTTGCGTTGACGGTTTTTGTGTTTATTGCCTTAATCAATGCTATTAACCTTATTGATGGCATTGATGGTTTGGCGGGTGGAATTGGCATGATAGCTGGAGGAATGTTTGGATTATGGTTTTATTTGAATGGACATTATGCCTTGGCGTGTTTGGCATCTTCCATGGCTGGCTCATTAGTAGGATTTTTAAGGTTTAATTACTCTAAAACTTCCAAAATATTTATGGGTGATACAGGTTCTTTACTTGTTGGATTTATGTTAACGATGTTTGCTATAAAATTTATTCAACTAAACATTGAATATCGTTTTAATCCAAATGCTTCTTTTTCAGCTCCAATTTTAGCAATTATTGTATTGATTGTTCCAATTTTTGATACGTTACGGGTGTTCATTGTTCGTCTGAAAGATAAAAAATCTCCCTTCGTGGGCGATAGAAATCACCTTCATCATATTTTAATTGATAGTGGTTTGAGTCATTTTCAATCATCCGTTATTCTGTGGACGTTCACATTAATCTCAACAATTTTGTTTTTGACAATTAGTAAAACCACTGATAATACCACTTCATTATACATTTTAGTTGTTATATTCGGAATCTATATGTGGATTTCTCATATCTTGAAAAATAATATTCAACACCCTAATGACGCTAAACTTATTATTAAAAGTAAAGCAACCGACATTCCTAAAATAGAAAATAGAAAAGGAGAATTATTAACTTCATAATTTTAATTCATAAAAAAAACCTCTAATTTTGAAAATTAGAGGTTTTTTTTATGAATTAATGGGTTTAGTTTTTCCCTATTTTTTTAGCACTTTCTCTCAACTTTTCATCTATCCTTTCAATAACCCTCTCGCTATTTTTCAATTTTTCAGAGGCTGCGTTATTACCAGAATTTAGTGTATTTTGTAATTCATGCTTTATAATTACCCATTTTTCTTTTTGTTGTAAGAGAGTATTGTAATGCTGCTCTTCTTTCTCAGTATTAAAGGATTTTCTTTTCGATAGATAAGTTAAATTATCAGAAAAATTGTTATTATTATTTTCCTTTGATGTATTTGCTTTTAATGATTCATGAGTTTCAGTATTACCTTTTAATTCTTTCACAGGAACATCAGAAAAATCATCTTTCTCTTTAGGGGAAACAAGCATTTGTTTATCACTTTCAAATTCTTTTGCGATAATTTCATTTGCCTTTAATAATTCTAGAGAATCATTATTGATAAATTTTAGCGTATCTTCTAAGACTATATTTGTTTTGCCTCTGCCCATAATATCACTAAAATCCACTTTATTATTTTTCCATACCCACGTTAATACTCCAACCAAAACGAAAAGTAAAAGTGGTAAAATAATCCAAAGAGGATTAATTTTAGAAGATTCGTTGATTGATTTTTTATTTTCTGCTATGGGTGTTGGTATAATAATCTTCTGATTATTAATAACTTCCATCACAACAATGTTATGCATGTTTTCATCAATAGTATTTATATTGGCTATTTTCAACAAATTTCGACAAGAGATTTCCGACCCATCACTTTGTTGAAGAATTTCATCAATTTCATTATCACAAAGATTTTGACGTAATGAATCACTACAAATTAACAATTTATCTCCTTCGTCTAAAAGAAAACTAATAATTTCTAACTTTGATGGTCGTGCCAAAAACTGCAATTTTTGACCTTTCCTACTCAAATAACAATGGGTATTACTAATCCAATTCATCAAAGAAGCATCACCCAATTCCCAAAAAACTTGTAGTTCATTGTCAGGATTAGCTTCTTTTGCAATTTTTGTACCAAGCTGATAAATTTGTAAGATAGAGTCACGCAATGCTTGATAAGTTGCCTCTGAATTGTTAGGATTTAGGGCATTTTCCAGTGAATTTGTATCCATTTGTAAGGCTATCTGGTTATAACCAGATAGACTGATTCTGTGTGTGTGTTATTCGTTCTACTTAATGTTTTACAAAAAATATGCCGAATTTGAAATACAGATATTTTAAGAGATTTAAATAAGAAGAATTAGTCTAATATTGAATAATTTCTAATTTAATTTAAAGATGTTTTCTAACCCTTGAATAATATCTTTAAAGCTGTCACCATCTTCAAATGATGAAATGTATCCAATATTCATATTGGGACGAAAATCTTTAATATTTTTTGATGGCGTATGATTATGAATAACCACTACGGGGAATTTATTGATAGGAAAATATTCTAAGCCAAATCCGTCTTTAAATAAACATAGGGTTTGAGTTTGTGCAGAAGCCAAATGAGCAGGAAAAGAATCTAAAGTAACAGCTCCTCTAGACTTCTCAAGCAGGGAGTTAATTTGTAAAATAGATAATTTTCCGATTGCATTTACAATTTTTTCGTGGCAATTTTCTCGAGATAATTTAATAATAAGTTCTCTTGAATATTCCGTTAATCCACAAATTACTATTTTAGAATCATCTTTTTTTTCAACCAGAATATTGATAATTCTCATCCAAAATTCATGATTGACCATTTTATTATCAGCCCCTGCTTCGGGAAAAATCATAAAAAATGGAGTATCAAGGTGTAATAAATTTGAAACATCGTTGGGTAAAAATATTTTGGGTAAAATTAAATTACTATTTATTGAAAGCCCTAAGCTATTTAAGCCTTGGACTTGGATATCAATTGTATGTGAGTTTTGTTGAGGTATAAAATATTCTTTGTCTAAGAATCCACCATAACCCACCGTTCCAAACCCTATTTTTTGGTCAATATTTAGAAATGGCAATAAAATATTGCCGTTGTGGCCAGAGTATCTAAAGTCGAAAGAATGAGTATAAAATTGATTTTTTTGAATGCTAATAAATGCAATAATATCAGTTAAATAAAGCTTAAATTTAGCAAAATCTGAAGCACTACTTCGATTAGTTTTATAATGATTAACGTAAAAAACCTTATCAAATAATTCATTTTTGTCAATTAAATCTTTGCACCACCTACCTGCAACGAGATGAATTTCAATTTTAGGAAAATTTTGTTTCAGTGCATTTATCATGTATCCCATCATAAGCATATCGCCTAAATGTCCAAAATTAAACAATAAAATTTTCTTTGGAAAAATATTTTCTTTTTTTCTTTTATCGCCAAAGATTGAAACAAAAAAATCAACAAAAAAATCTATGAATAGCAATCGAAGTTTAGTTGGCCTATTCCCACAATAATCTCTTTTCTGCATAATTTAGTCTATATAATTCAATTTTTTAATTTAGTAGCTTTTGAAAGATTTGAACTTAAATTTACTATTTTTTTATCATTTATATTTTCAAAAATAACATTCCAAACTTCATCATATTCTAATTCAGAACATGGGTCACCATCCTTAGTAATAAATTTTACGTTAGTTTTTGCTTCATATTTCCCAGAGTAAGGCATATAATTTTTAAAATCTCCCAATTTTCCAAAGAGCAAAAACCCAAAAGTATCAACGGCATTTGCAAAATGAGCAGGTCCACTATCAATGCCTATAAAAAAATCAGCTTTTTTAATAATTTCTGCCGTTTCAAGCAATGATAGTTTTCCGCAAAAATTGTAATATCCTGAATGATATACTTTTAATTTACTCTCTAACCCAATTTCAACAATATTGTAATCAAACGCATTCAATAAATCAGCAATTAGTTTTTCCCAAAAATTTACTTGCCAATCTTTCGGAGAATAATTTGAATGACAATGAATGACAATTATTTTATTAGGAAAAATAAGTTTTTCAATCTTTTTTTCGACTGCTTCGGGAATATAAATTTTAGGTGGTTCATTTATGACAGGTAATCCTGCAACTTTCGCAAAAACTTCCAAAATATTTCCGTAGTTAAAATAATTATCCGTTAAAATATTTAAGGATATTGCCAGTGGATTTTGTAGTGTTTTTCTCAAATAATCGTACCGTCTCAAACCCGAAAGATGACAATTATAGAAATTATCAAAAGGGTTTTTCTTTGTTAAAAGCATCGAATAAAGAACGCTATACTCCTCAATTATTACATCTACGTGAGGATTAAAATCTAATAGTTCTCGATAAGATTTCTTAACTATCCAATGTACTTTTGCATTAGGATATATCTTTTTCACCTCACGTGAAAGTGGTTCACAGGCCACAATATCGCCAAAATGTTCTGCCAAAAGTATAGCTATGTGCTTACGTTGAGGGTTGAATAACTTGCTGATTTTAATTCGACCATAAGTAATTACCCAATAATAAATTGATAGGTAAATATCTGAATATTTATGGTATCGGTATATCCAAATCTCTTTAAAACGACTCTGGTGCATAATGTAAGGGTATTAAGGTATATATTAAAAGGTTTGTTAGGATACGATATCAACCAATTTCCTAAAAGGGTATTGCAATACGGTTCGTACTCTCAAATACCTTTTAATTTTTGCAGGTTTAATATAGTAACAAGTAAATTGATTATAATATTCATTAAAATTATCCCTTAATTGTTGTGCATAATAATTGAAAAGGGGAATAATATCAGGTCTATTTTCGAAATTAGAGCGATTTTGATATTTTGAAACTTCATTTGGTTTATTGATACCGTAACCACTAAAATGAAAGAAAATAAGTGGTACTGAATTAATGAAGTACTTTCCATTTTCAACCGTGACCTTACGTTCGTGTAGATTCCAGTAAGCCACATTATATCCAAAATATTTATCAACTAAAACTGAATCACGGAAATAAATAGGCACTAAAATCATCCAATGTTGATCCACAAACAGCCCATTGCACAAATCAATTCGACAGTCTTTTTTTAGGCGTTCCATCCACCAATTTATCATTGCTGAACTTGCTTCACTCCTACTAATGGCTACGAATCCTAAATTATAAAGTCCCGTATTCAAATGGTCTATCTCACGAGTATCAAATTTATCATTTATGGGAGAAGTAATGTGCGGAGTCAAAACAATACTATATTGATTCAGACTATCTTTAAGCGGTTTCAAACTGTCAAAAACGATAATATCTGGGTCGAAATAAATTATGTTTTTTACATCTGGACGGTTTTTTAAAAAGTAATCAAAATAGAAGGGTTTTACAGCTGTATTGAGTTCGGTAATATCATACATATCACACATATCATCCAAACAATCCATATTTATTTTGTCAATTTCTAATAATTGGAAAGGAGGAACTTTATCTGCGTCAAGGCTGATTTTATCTAACCTATCCACCAAACCAATCACAAATTCAACGTCAGGATTAGTCTTTTGGAGTGATTGTCCCAACGTTTGGGCTTGAGCTAAATAATTGATTGAACACAAGGTAAAAGCTAAGGTCATTTAGTTTTAAAATTTAGGGTAATTAAGCTATTTATTTAAAATTTCTATAAAGGTCTGAAATGCTTTTTCTTGATTATGTCTTTCAAGAACTTTTTTCCTGGCTGTTACCCCCATTTGTTTTCTAAGTGATAAATTTTCTTTTAATTCTACTATTTTTTTAACCACTTTATCAACATTTAAATATTCAATAACAGCACCACAATCATTTTCTACAAAATCTTTTGCTCCTCCTGCCTTATCGAAACAAATAATTGGTTTTGATAATATTGCAGCTTCTAAAACTACTAATGGATAAGGATCTTCACGAGAGGAAACAAAAAAAACATCAAAAATTGACATAAAATCTAAAGGATTTTCAACCGATTTTTGAAAGATAACATTTTTTAATTCTAAACGACTCTTATCAATTTGAAAATTTTTATAATCAGTCTCGGTATCTTGTCCACCTACCCATAAAAAGAAAATACTTTGATTATGCTTCAATTTACTAGCAACTTGCAAAAAAACATCAACGCCTTTTCTTAAATCTACCGTTCCCATCCCCCCAATCAGAAAAGCATCTAAAGGAATATCGTATTTATTTCGCAATTTTTCATTCAATAATTTATTCGAATTATAATTTAAAGCCAATTCGGGCAATAAAGACGGTAAAACTTTAATCTGGGTTGAATTGATATGATGATTTTGTATTAAATTTTGCTTTACAGACTCCGCACAAGCAATGTATGAGGAACTTAAAGCTAAAACATTTTGAAAGAATTCAGGTTTAGTATATTGCTGAATTCCCATTTCAAGTTCGTGAACGTAGGTAATTATTGGGCAATTCAACTGATTTAACATAGGTAAAATATCCCCATTTGTAATTGTATTAGAAACTACTAAGTCAAAATTTTGGTTTTTAAGTGTATCCAAAACTTCATTTATAAAGATATCTTTATTTATAATTTTCTTGTATAATTTACTAAGAATAGATTTTTTGCCCACCAAATTTTGCTTTTTCCAATAATAGGTTTGGGTAATTTCATTAAATTCATTTTCAATAATTCCTCCATCCTTCAATAGGATAGAAAATTTAAAATTTTGATTCTCTTTTAATAATCTCAAAAATCTTAGTAAAAGTATTTGAGAACCTGCTCTATTTGCATCGTGACTTACGAAAAGAATATTTTTCATGTTTAAAGTTAATATCAAAAAAGTGTTAATTACTACCGTAAAATAAAAAGCTAATATTCTGCTGTAAAATTTTAGAGGTTAAACAATTCATTTTCATATTTTAAGATTGTTTTTCCCAAAATATCAGTATATTTAAAATCCAAATATTTATCTAATGTTTGAAACATTTCCATTCTATTTTTCAAAAAAAATGAATTTTGAGGAGTATGAATGTTTGTCATTCCTCCACGATGTTTCCTATATTTACCCATTGTTTCTGATAAATATTTTATTTCCCCATGTCGTGCCACCTCAATAAAAATTCCTAAATCTCCACTGGCAGATTTCCACCACCAATCGGGCATTCCTTGCTTGAAAACATTTCTAAAAACGGTACTTGCAGTGCCTAAAAACCAAGATTTATCAGCCAATAAATCTTTAACAGATGATGTATCTCGCTGATTATTAGAATTAAATTGATGATTTGGAGAATTGTCTTCATAAACAACTTCTAATTGATGGTGGCAAAGTGAATAAGAAGGATTATGAGATAAAAAATCTACTTGTTTTTGTAATTTCAGCGGGTCAGTCCAATAATCATCTCCTTCGCACAAAGCAATGTATTCACCTTGGCATTTACTGAAAAGGAAGCCTACGTTATTTTTTCCACCCATTTCACGGGGTTCAATCGGTCCTAAATTTTGAGGATGTAGAAATGCCTTTATTGTATTAGAATATTTTTTAGCGTACTGACTTATAATCAACGCATTATTATCCGTTGAGGCATCATCACCAATAATGATTTCAAACTCAAAATCAGTTTGTTGCATTAATGCACCATCCAACATCTGAACGATAAATTTTTCGTGATTAAAAGTAGGTATAAGCACACTGAGTTTAGGCATTTTTTTAGGATTAAATAGATGAAATATCCATGTTTAAAGTCAATATTTTAGATTACTCATCTCTAGCAAATAGTATGGTATGAATTCTCAAAATTACAAATTTGATAACGTATATTAAAATTTAGCAAAGAAAAAGCCTAATTTAAAGAGTTTGTCAGTAATTTAGCAAACGAATTTATTTCGCATATTAAAACTGTATCAAATGAATATACACGAGTACCAAGGAAAAGACATTTTAAAACATTACGGTGTCCGAATCCAAGAAGGAATTGTTGTTGATACGCCCGCATTGGCAGTTGAAGCTGCCCGTGAATTGACTGCCCGAACGGGTACGAAGTGGCACGTTATTAAAGCACAAATTCATGCTGGTGGACGAGGAAAAGGTGGAGGAGTTAAATTGGCCAAATCTTTAGATGAAGTTCGTTCAAAATCGGAAGAAATCTTAGGAATGCAGTTAATTACGCATCAAACTAGTCCAGAAGGCAAAAAAGTAAGTAAAGTATTAATAGCAGAAGATGTTTATTATCCAGGCGTTTCGGAAGTAAAGGAATTTTATGTTTCTATTTTATTAGATCGTGCAAAAGGTTGCAATGTCATTATGGCATCAACTGAAGGTGGGATGGACATTGAGGAAGTAGCAGAACATTCTCCAGAAAAAATCTTTAAGGAATGGATTAACCCAAGTGTTGGTTTACAGCAGTTTCAAGCTCGTAAAGTAGCGTTCGCCTTAGGTTTATCGGGTGATGCTTTTAGAGAAATGGTAAAATTTATCAACTCACTCTATAAGGCTTACATTGAAACGGATTCATCAATGTTTGAGATTAATCCTGTATTGAAAACTTCTGATAACAAGATTCTTGCGGTTGATGCGAAAGTAAATTTAGATGACAATGCTCTTTATCGTCATCCAGATTTTATTCCTTTGCGTGATGTGACGGAAGAAGACCCCTTAGAAGTTGAGGCTTCGGCAAACGACCTAAACTATGTAAAACTTGACGGAAACGTAGGTTGTATGGTAAATGGAGCAGGTTTAGCAATGGCAACGATGGACATTATAAAATTGTCTGGTGGTCATCCCGCTAACTTTCTTGATGTTGGTGGTGGAGCAAATGCAAAAACGGTTGAAGCTGGATTCCGTATTATTCTAAAAGACCCTAATGTAAAAGCAATTTTGATTAATATTTTCGGAGGAATTGTTCGTTGCGACCGTGTTGCTACAGGTGTTGTTGAGGCTTACAAAGCAATTGGCAATATTCCAGTGCCAATCATTGTTCGTTTACAAGGAACAAACGCAGCCGAAGGAGCAAAAATCATTGACGATTCTGGTTTGAAAGTATTTTCTGCCGTTTTGTTAAAAGATGCTGCTCTGAGAGTTGAAGAAGTTTTAAAAGCAATGTAATCATTTAGTGAATAAATGAAATAGTATAGCATTTAGCTAATTCATGGCTTAACAAAAAAGGAGTAGAATTTTATTCTACTCCTTTTTTATTTAGCTGGATTCAAGTCGCAAATGCAACTTCATTATTTAAGTTGGCAAGATTATAATTTATGTAATTATTTGTTTATCAGATACTTGCAATTAGTTTTCAGTCATTTTTTTTGCATAAGGTCATGTTTTTATTAGATTTTCGAGCCATCGTGTTCCTAAATTCAGAGACAGAATTCT